>DASQUN010000545.1:0-3053 GCA_035641275.1 Candidatus Udaeobacter sp.
TCTCTCGGGGTCTTCTGTGTAAAACGCGACGTGTCGTATGCGTGCCATGGGTTCCTCCTTCTAGTCTTTGCATTAAATCTATTCCTTTGACATTCACCGCAGGGCGAAAATCTCTCTCCAAATTTTCTCGTATTTCGGAAAGTCTTTGTAATCAGAGACGACGAGCGCGTAAATTTTTTGTGGCCGCGATTTCGTCGGTTCCGCCAAACTCCCGTCTATTTCAAAGCCTCGACACTAAAGGGTGGTTTTTTCGCTGAGAGCTGACCGCCAAGGCATTGATCGCCTCATGACCTAATCGTTCGCTCTTGTATGCATAGCCGCCAGTCGCTCCGAGCGAACCCACTGCTTAAGCGGTTTGCCTTCCTCAAACGCCTGAAGCTCGCGCTCCCAGATTTTGCGGATCAGGATTAACGCCCGATCCGATCGGCCGAGCCATTCCTGCTTGCGAAGCTCAACCGGACCTTGTCCCACTTGCGTCGCATAGTCCTGAATCCAGACTATGTTCGAACGCTCGGGACCGTCGATATCTTGAATCCGTAGCTCTCCGCGCAAAACCGCTTCACCTATTTCCTTGGGCGATCTTCCGAGCTTCCCGGTTCTCGCCTTGTGGCGATTCTTATACGCCTCGCCCTCTTCGCCCTCCAGGATATGCGTTACATCCAGTTGAAAGCTCGCGTGGTTTTCGTCATCGATCGGCACCCGCCAAGCCAGGTGATCTCTATCCCGCTCCCTGAAACAGAGGATATTGGGTAATCCGTGATGCGTAATATAAAGTCGTCCACTGGGAAAACGGGATTGCAGCAACACACCCCACTCGCTTTCCTCAACCGCGATATCGGGGATCTCTGGAGGCCGGTTCAGATAAAATTCAGATTCCCGGTGGGTAAACGGAATGTGAATCGGATCGTTCTCCAGATTATTGACGAAGTTACAGGGCCGCACATAAGTTTCCGCCCAAAGGTTATCCTTTTCAAAATCCGGATAGCGCGGCAGTGGCGGAGCTTCTCCTTCGCCAAAATAGGCGAACACCAGCCCGAGATAGTCCTCGGTCGGACAACTGCGAATCCGTACCTTTTCCGCGAACGATTCCTTTTCTGCCGGCTGCTCGATGCATTGCCCCGAACTGTCAAATTTCCAGCCGTGAAAACGACAACGGATGCAATCCTCCTCCACCCAACCAACGGAAAGCTGCGTCAAACGATGCGGGCAACGAAATCCCACCACGTGCGGCTTGCCTCCTTCGCCCCGATACAGCGTGAACTCTTCGCTCATGATCCGAAGCGGTTTGGCCCAGCCCGGCTTCACGTCTTCTGCCCGATAGACGGGATGCCAAAACTTCCGCATGTACCGGCCCGCAAGCGTCCCCGGGCCGGTGTAATAAAAATCCATGAAATTGACCATAGATACCTTCTCCTTGATAACTGCGAGTCAGTGTGACGACTGACGAATTCGCGACCTAAAGCTGAGTGGCATTCCCTCGAATGTAGACCTCGAGCAAGACTTCCGGCCGCAACCGCCGGATCTCTACTTCAACCGCCACACCACCAACCCCATTGGCTGTTGATTTTGGCGATTTGAGCTGGCATCCCCGCTGGGGGTTGTACGCTTGCGGCCTGCCGCCGCGCTCTTCGGTCGAGTTTTCATCGTCAACGTGATCCTCCTAACGAGGCTTCAGCCCTAGCTCCCTTTGCGCTTCGCGCAAGGCGCTCGCGTCGGCGACTTCGATCAGCGGGACGGGACGGGTAATCTTAAGAGCCTTCTTCCCGTCTTCGATAACCAATCGCATGCCGTCCTCCGTCAAACTGCCATCCGGGCTGAAAACCTGCCAGGTCGAGTCATAGGCGTCGGCGGCGATCTCCTTTTCCGTCCGACCCCACTCCATCAACACCCTGATCGATTCTTCACGCTTCTCACGAATAAAACGATTGGCCGTGATCAAGACTTTGATGAGTTTCTTCAACTCTTGGGGCTTCTCTTTCATAACTCGATTCGAGGTCCCCAGACCGATATGCGGAAACTTGAAAAATTCGTTCGCCCGGGCGAGGACGTTGAAACCCGCACGGCGCGCTTGAGCGTCCGCCGGAGGGGCGATCAGCGCAGCGTCGACGAGTCCTTCCTGCAGGGCTGCGAAACGCGCGCCATCAAAGCCGAAGGCTGCGATCTTAATGTCTTTGTCGGGGTTGATGCCTGAACGTTCCAACATCATTCGCGCCACGACATCGTTGGTGCTCCCATATACGCCTATTCCGAGATTTCTTCCTGCAAGAGCTTTGATGGACTTGAGTTCAGGCCGGGAAATCAGCGCGTACGGCGGGCTGTCTATCAACACCGCGACCACCTTGACCGGAATTCCCCTCATGGCCGCGCGCACGACGGAGCCGAAGATCATCGTGTAATCAACCTCGCCGTTGATCAGAGCCGACATGGCGACGTTGAAATTCATTCTTATGATTTCTGCATCCAAGCCTTCTGCTTTGAAAAGACCCTTCTTGGCGGCAACGCCGGCTGCCAGATAGCTCATGTTGTAGTTCGTGACGGAGATCCTGACTTTCTCAGCGGCGCCGGCATCGGCATGAAAAGAAAACACTACGAGGAGGAGCACACAAGCGGTCCTCTTCAGAAAATTATCCCCGGCTGCTTGGGGACCGCCGTTTTCACTTGAAGCCATACTGACTCCACTTCTTTTTCGCCGCCTCGATATATTCTCTAGGAACACGCGCCGCAGGTGGATAAGCATGTTTCCGTGTCGCGTCAATAAGAATCTTGCTCCCAGACCGCCGCCTTGGGTCGTGTTGAGGCACGTCGGGCGGCGCCGTCGACGGATCTACGCCTGAAGGAACCACTCGGTCAACAACAAATGTGTCGCGCGCCGGTTGGGCGCGAAAACTCATCGCCCATTCGACCTCGAAAGGATTTCGAATATCGATGTCGTCATCGACAACTATGGTAAACTTGCCTTCTTTATTCATCAGAGACCAGGCACCGAAGGCAACCTCCTTTACCTGCTCCGCGTATTCTTTGCGCATCGAAATCACGAGCATGCTGCTGGCGCC
>DASQUN010000546.1:0-6703 GCA_035641275.1 Candidatus Udaeobacter sp.
CACGTGCGCATCCCGCAGCGAAAAACTGGCCTTGGTGAGCGGCTTGAACAGCCCCTGATGGTCGATACGCATTTGAACGCGCCGCTCCAGCCAGGGTGATGCAACGTTACAGGTGATGGCAAGCACGGGCGAGCGATCCAGCCACGCCGAGCCCACACCGGTCGTGAGATTGGTCGCGCCGGGACCAACCGTTGAGGCACAAACCCCCGGAGCTCCGGTTAGATAACCAACGGCCGCGGCCATGAAGCCGGCCGACGTTTCACTCGCTGTGAGTATGAAATGAATCGAACTTTGCCGCAGCGATTCGATCAGCGGTAGAACCGGTCCGCTGGGAACACCGAAGACCCAGCGCACCCCGGCTTCCTCCAGCATGCGGACCAGCAAATCGGTGTTCTTCATGGCGGCCTTAAGTTCCAATCCGCACCGGGTCCACGACGTCTTGCACTGAGCGAATGATCGACAGCGCGGTTAGTTTTCCGGTCTTAGGATTTTCGCTTGGCACATTTTCGATGTGAACCTGGAGCCGACCGAACTCTCCTTCCACTTCGATGTCGTGGCAATTTCGCTGGAGGCCGGGTACAGCCAGGATGCGGACGCGCGTCTTGTCGGGTCCGATCCCCGCCAAGCTCACTGCCGCTGAAACGTTCACGTTGGCCGGAAATCCTTTGCACGCTTCTCGCGCGCTGCCGGAGAAGATTTCTTTTTCTTCTTTTAGTCCGGCAACAGAGATCCCGTTCTCCACGAGATAAGGCGCGCCCTCAAGTCCGTTGGGCGGCTTGCGCGTCGTCATCGTGACGTGACTAATCTGACCGATACAGGCCGACTTGATGCCGTCGAGGCCGGCGATGGCACCCGAAGGCACGTAGAGACGGCAGCCGGTCTGCCGGGACTGCTCGATGACCTCTGGATGATCGAGCAGCGCTCCTGCGCTGATAACCATGAGGTCTTTGCCTGCCGCAAAGACCTCTGCGGCCAAGCTCGGAACCACGGAACCGCCTGCCGCTTCGACGATGATATCGGAGGCCGCGATGAGCTGCGTTTGAGGAAGATATTCGGGCGGTCTTTGCAGAGTCGACAGAAACTCACGCGCGCCTTTCTCCGTCCGACTGGTGACGCCCGCGACGTGAACGGAAAGCTTCCCGGATTGAACCGCGCCGAGAAGCGCCTGCCCGATGGTCCCACAACCAACGATGCCGATGGATTTCATAACACGCCCCCTGCTCGGATCAGCGTTTTAACTCAGTACCGTCAACTGCACCGCTTGTCAACGAAAGATGACCGGGCGGGTATCGTTCCGATCTAAAATCTATGGGTACGAAGGAACCAGCCAGTAGAGCATCCAGTAAACGATGACTCCGGTCACGGAGACGTAGAGCCAGATGGGGAACGTCCATCGAGCAATGCGGCGATGCGCTGCGAACCTTTCCTTGAGCGCCCGCACCAGAGTGACCAGCACGAGCGGAACAACCCCTGCGGCCAAAACCGTATGCGTGATAAGAATGGTGAAGTAAACAATGCGAATCCAACCTTGGCCTTTGAATGGCACAGAGCCGACTTGAAAATGATAGGTGAGATAAGAGATCAGGAAAAGCGTCGAGCACGCGACAGCCGACAGCATACAGCGCTGATGGGCGCTGGCACGCTTCGATTTGATAAAGAAATATCCCGCGACGAGAAAGACGGCGCTAAGAGAGTTCAGCGCCGCGTTAACCGTGGGCAGCTGAGAGAGCGAGATCAATGCGGAAAGATATCCGGCATCAGCATCAAGATGAGGAAAACGCAGAGTATGAACGGACTCAACGCGACCAAGCTCAAAGTGAGCCGCTCAAACTTAAGGTGCATGAAATAGAGTGCGACCAAAGCCGCTTTGGAAACCGCCAAGGCGATCAGCAGAATGGCAATGATGAGCTTGGCGATCGGAAGGTAGACTACCGCCACTTCGACGACGGTCAAAATCAGCAGCCACCAGAATACGCCCATGTAGTTTGGTTCATTGTGCGTTGTCGCAGCCACGGCTCGCTCTCCTTGGTCTTAAAGCAGATAAACAAAAGTGAAGATGAGAATCCAGACGAGATCGACGAAGTGCCAATAAAGGCCGGCTATTTCCACATGTTTGGCTTCATATCGGCCGCGCGAGACCGCAGCCAAAACACAGCTGTTGTAAATAACGCCGCCGGTTACGTGCATGCCATGGAAACCCGTAAGGACGAAAAAGGTCGTGGCAAAGAGATGCGTCGGGAAGGAAACGCCGACTTCGGGCAAACGATGATTGATCAAATGCGTCCATTCGTAGGCCTGGCATCCCAGGAAAATCAAGCCCCCAAGAATCGTGAGCCCAAGAAACTTCTTGAACCTAGCCATGTCGTGCGTTTGGATTGCCGATAGCGACAGCACCATCGTAACGCTGCTGACGATCAGCAGAAAGGTCATGAACGCTGTGAGATTGATTCCGAGCACGTCCTTCGGCACTGGCCAGTTCGTGCTCGCGTAACGCAAAAGACCATAGCCAACGATGAGGCAGCCAAACGACATAGCGTCGCCTGCGAGAAAGAGCCACATTCCCAGTTTGCCCCAGCTTTCGGGCGTGAGTGGGGATTCCTGGGGCTCGGCGCCCGCATGCATCGCAGCCGCTTCACTCATTTTCACTCTCCTTTTGATTCCAAGCCAGATGATCTACGGGTTGGGCGGATTCCGGCCCTTCTCGCTTCGCCGCACGCCGATGCGCGTAAAACAAACCGCCGGCAATCGAGCCGACAACGAGGTAGGGCATCACCATGAGAAACAGCACGCTCCAGTTAAAGGCGTCGGCGACGGGATCATTCACCCCCGGGACGCAAACCGCACAGGCAAGTGTCACGGACGGGATCATCATCGCCGCAGTTACGCAGCTGAGGAACCAGGTAAAAATTCTTGCTTTCATCGACTCGAGTAGCCGAAAAGTATCGTAACGCATCTTTACTGTCAAACAATCGCTCTAAAACAGATAAACCAATCCGTAAAGCACGGGCCATAAGCCCACGACAAAGGTCCAATACATGCCGCAGGTCTGTAAACCGACGTGGCGTTCCCTCGAAAACCGCCCCCGTCTCGCCAGCGCAAAGACAACCAAAAGCCAGATCAGCGCTCCGAAGACATGCAGCCCGTGAAATCCGATCAAGGTATAGAACAGACCGCCGTAGACGCTACTCGAGACCGTCAAGCCGAAGCGAATCAAGCGAATCCACTCGAACCCTTGGATAGCGAGAAAGAGCGCGCCCAAGGCCGCCGTGTACCCAAGCGAACGAATCAGCTTCGTCTGGTCGCTCACTCGCACGGCGCTCAAGCTCCAGTGCATCGTCACCGCGCTGGCAAGCAAAATCAACGTATTCACTCCGGTCACACCCAGCGGAAGCCGAGGTTGGAACGGCGGCGGCCAAACCGAGCTCCCGAGACGAAAAACAATATACGCGCCGATGAGCCCGGCAAAAAACATCGCTTCCGCGCCGAGGAACATGAGCACGGCAAGCCAGGCGTTGCTGCCGACCGTCGTGTTTGGCCGCACCGGCGGCGCGGGTGGCTCCCCGCCACCAAACGACGGTTGTTTCTGCTCCACGTCTCCGAGAGGTTCATCCAACCGGCGAGCTGTTGACTCCTGTGCCATGAGACAACCCTATCAGTCCAATCACTCAATAAACAACGATGAAGGCAATCACCGCGGCAATATAGAGCAATATCAGCAGCGCCAAGAACATACCCACGCGGCGATTCTTATCCGTGCTGTTAGGCTGATGCATAAGAGTTTCCCTCATAGCGGGACCCGATCCAACGCCATCACCAGCAAAAGCACCGGTAAATAGATTAACGAGGCCAACAACAGCCTGCGTGCGCCGTTTAGCGTTGATGCCATTGCCAAACTGATCCCGCTCGCGAGAAAACCAACGCCGAGCAGAAATGCCACCACAAAATAAATGGCTCCCGCAAGTCCCAGCAGGGTCGGCAACAAACTGACGGCGAGCAGGGCGGCGCAATGGCTTATGATCTGACGATCCGTGCTCGCCCCGTCGGGATCGATGACCGGCAGGAACTGAATTCCCGCCTTGGCAAAGTCCTCCCGGTAGAGCCGCGCGATCGCCAAAGTGTGCGGCACTTGCCATAAGAACATAATCGCAAAGAGGACCCACGCGTCTAGTTCGAAATGACCTCGTGCCGCCACCCAGCCAATCACCGGCGGCAGCGTCCCCGGAATGGCGCCGACGAGCATGCAAAGAGAGCTCTTGCGCTTCATGGGCGTGTACAAGAGCAGATAGCTTAACGTGATCAAGGCGGTTACCCACGCGCTCTCGAAATTAACGGCCACAGCCAGGTAGACGAGGCCCGCGATGGTGATCAAAACTCCAAACCACAAAGCTTCGCGCGGTTGCACGCGCCCATCGGGAAGCGGGCGGCGGCGCGTCCGTTCCATCATGGCGTCGGTCTCACGTTCAAGAAACTGATTGAGCGCAAGCGTCCCGGCGGCCGCCAGGGCGATTCCGAACAGCGCCTGCAATAGCCGAACATAGTCGGGAACTTTCTCCGAACCGATGTAAAAACCGACGAAAGCGGTCACCAAAACCATGAGGACGATACGCGGTTTCGTAAGCTCAGAAAAATCCGCGACCCGGCGAAGCGCGCCAGTCCCGGCAATATCGATGGCGCCGGTGCTCAAACTCATACTGAAAACTGCTCCGTCAAAAGATTTCGACTCGCCGCTCCCTGTGAAGTTGCAGAAACGCGGTAGGCTCTCAATGTCAACCAGAGGCTGGTCACGAGCATCAGAGCGCCTGTCACCAAATGCGTCGTTGTCATAACGACCAGATTCCCACTGAGAGGACCGAGCAGCGAGGTGAACTTTCCGAAGTAAGATCCGGCGCCGAGCATGAGTTGCAGCAGCAAAAGAATTCCGAGAACGTAGGCGGGTCGCGTTAACTTAGGATGATCCGCAGGCGGCCTTATAACGCGCACCAGAATGAAGAGGACGTGCAGCGTCACTAACGCGGCAAAAAACAAATGCCAGTCCAATCTCTCCCCTGTGTGCCTAAGCACGGCGCCGAAAATCGCTTGGACGTAGATCAGTCCGGTTGTGATGGCGCAGAGGCGGCGCAACCGCCCTCCATCGGTGATTGGCCGACCTTTCGGTAGTTCACGCCATTCCGGTGAAGTAAAGACCGCCAGGCTGACCGTCAGTGCAAAAAAGGCCTGTGCAAACGCGGCATGAACAATCGCCAGAGTATGCTCCAGCCAAACCACTCGGAGCCCGCCAATCACTCCTTGAAGAATAACCAACAACAGGGCGGCAAGGCCGAGGCGACGGAGCCAATGACGGCCTTCCCGAAACCAAAATGCTAGCGCCAGCACGATCGTCAACAACCCGACAGCTGCCGCGACCAAACGGTGGCTGTGCTCGTAGAAAATGTTCCCCACCATCTTTGACCAGGGGTAAAGGAACATGTTGTAGCCGAAGGTCGTCGGCCAGTCCGGTACGGCGAGCCCCGCACCTTTGCTGGTGACAAGGCCGCCGATAAAGAGCAAAGGAAACGTCGCGCAGGCAAGGAGGACGGCAAGTCGATGGGGCCAAGCGCTTACGTCCCCCGGGCTATGAGCGGAACGGCTGGCAGCAGACATGACTCGCTCCTAATGGGCCCGCGCCGCGGCTTCAGTCCCGAGTTGCTTATTCTGCGGCAACCAATCTTCTTTCACTTCCGGAGAGCTAAATTCATAGGGCCCACGGTACACCACGGGCTGCGCTTCGAAGTTCCCGTGCGGCGGCGGCGAAGCCGCCGTCCATTCCAGGGTATTGGCCTGCCATGGATTGCGCTCGGCCTTCTTACCGGCGAACAGGCTCCAGCAGAAGTTGTACAGGAAAAAAATCTGCGAGGCGCCGAGGATGAGCGCGCTGACGGTAATAAAAACGTTCCAGTGCTGCATCGGTTGGATGAACTCATACTGCATCGGATTGTAAATCCGCCGCATATGGCCCCCAACTCCAAGAAAGTGCATCGGGAAAAAGACCCCGTTAAAGAAGATGTACGTCAACACAAAATGGATTTTTCCCAGGCCCTCATTCATCATGCGACCAAACATCTTCGGAAACCAATAATAAACGGCAGCGAATAGCGCGAAGATGATTCCGGCGACGACGTAGTGGAAGTGGGCGACGATATAATAGGTATCGTGAATAAAAATATCCACGGGCGTCGAAGCCATAAAGATGCCACTCAGCCCGCCAATCAGGAAATTCGAGACAAATCCCAAGGCAAAGAGCATCGGCGAGGTCAAACGAATACTCCCGCCCCAGAGCGTGCCGAGCCAGTTGAAGACTTTGATGGCCGACGGGACCGCAATAACCATGGTCGTCATCATGAAGGCCGTCCCAAGAAGCGGATTCATGCCGCTCACGAACATGTGATGGCCCCAGACAATCCAAGAAAGAAAGGCGATGGCGATCATGGAAAAGGCCATGGCGTGATAGCCGAAGATCGGTTTACGGGAAAAAGTTGAAAGATGATCGGAAGTCACGCCCATCGCCGGCAGAACCAAGACGTAAACTTCCGGATGGCCGAAGAACCAGAACATATGCTGCCAGAGAAGCGGCTCGCCCCCGCCTTCGGGCAGGAAAAAACTGGTCCCAAGCGTTCGGTCGAAGAGCAACATCGCCAAAGCCGCTGTCAATACGGGCAGGGCAAGC
>DASQUN010000547.1:0-6334 GCA_035641275.1 Candidatus Udaeobacter sp.
TCGAAGCGATCAAATTGGGCGAGCCGAAATTTGTGACTCCAGAGGAAGCTGAACGAATTGCCAAACGAACCTTCAAACCGGCCTCCACCGAGCGCGCATGGGCCCATTTCGTCAACAAAGCCCAGGTATGACCTTTCATTGCCGAAGAGATTCGTGCGTGGCTCATGAGAGTTTTGAACGGCCGAGCCGTCCGCCCGGTTAATTCCTCGTTGGCATTTTGCAATAACTCCGTCAGCGTTCTTTGATTACGCAAAGGGTTGTCATACTGACCGATTATGTTAGCGTTATGGTGTAGACTGCATTGTGTTGGAAAAGCGCGTTGATGGATACGAAACCCACAAACCGCCTGATTCATGAAACGAGCCCCTACCTGCTGCAACACGCTCTCAATCCGGTGGATTGGTATCCCTGGGGTAACGACGCCTTCGAAAAAGCCAAGCGCGAGAATAAACCCATCCTCCTGAGCATCGGCTATTCTGCCTGCCACTGGTGTCATGTGATGGAGCGCGAATCCTTCGAAGACGAAAAGATCGCCGCTCTGATGAATGAGCTTTTCGTCAGCATCAAAGTGGATCGCGAAGAACGCCCAGACCTGGACGAGATTTACATGAATGCGGTGCAGATGCTTACAGGCAGAGGCGGCTGGCCCATGACGGTCTTTCTTACGCCGGACGGCAAACCTTTTTACGGCGGGACTTATTTTCCACCCGATGACCGCCAGGGAATGCCTGGCTTTCCGAAAATTTTGGTTGGCGTCGCGCAAGCCTATCGGGAAAGGCCTCAAGACATCGACAAAAGTGTCGGGCAAATTCTCACGGCTCTCCAACGGATGGCTCAATCCAAAGCGACCGAACGCAAACTCTCTCAAGAGGTCATTGCAGAAGGCGCGGATCAGATCGCGCGCGCCTACGATTCCGAGAACGGCGGATTAGGTCAAGCGCCGAAGTTTCCCAACGTGGGTGTTTACGAGCTTTTTCTTCGGCAGTATCGCCACTCGAGAAGTCAACGCTTCCTCGAGATGGTGTCTCACACGCTTACGAAAATGGCCGAAGGAGGAATCTACGACCATCTGGGCGGTGGCTTTCACCGCTACTCAGTGGACGAAAAATGGCTCGTGCCCCATTTTGAGAAGATGCTCTATGACAACGCCCAACTGGTCCGCGTCTATGCACAACTCTATTGCCTGAGCGGTAATCCACTGTTCAAGCGAGTGGTGGAAGAGACGGTCGATTATCTGCTGCGGGAGATGTTGCACCACGAGGGAGGGTTTTATTCGACTCAAGATGCCGACAGCGAAGACGAAGAGGGGAAGTTTTTCGTCTGGACGCCCGATGAGATTTCCCGGCTCCTCGGTGACGACGCGAGTGCGATTTTTTGCCGCGTCTACGACGTCACTGAATATGGCAATTTTGAAGAAAAAAATATTCTCCACCCGGTCCTGACGGTTGATCAGGCAAGCAAATTATTCAGGCAAGACAGCGGTGCCATTGAAGCGCTGCTCGCCGACGCCAAGAGGAAACTGTTCGCCGTCCGCGAAAGGAGAATCAAGCCCTTCCGCGACGAGAAGATCATCACCTCGTGGAATGGATTGGTCCTCTCCGGATTGGCTGAAGCCATCAAGATTGCGGCGCGCCCCGCCTATATCGAAGCGGTAAACCGTACCGTCGATTTCATATTTCACAAAATGTTTCGCGATGGGCATCTGCTGCACACTTACAAGGATGGCACGGCGAAGCACCTTGGCTACCTGGACGACTACGCTTTCTTGGCGGTTGGACTGCTCGATCTCTACGAAACGAACTTTGACCCTGCCCATCTGGAGCGATCGGTTCAACTTGCGGATACCATGCTGCGTGAGTTCTGGGACGATACCAACGGCGCATTTTTCTACACGGGCAAGTCGCACGAGCAGCTGATCAGCCGAGCGAAACCGGCCTTCGACGGCTCGATACCCTCAGGAAACGCGATGGCAACCCAGTTGCTGCTGCGGCTTTACTACCTCAAGGGAACCGAGGATTATCTGAAACGGGCTGAGAAGATCCTACGTTCTTACTATGATGCCATGGAAAGCCAGCCGTTTGGCTTCGCCCATATGCTGTGCGCATTGGATCTTTACCTGAATAAGCCCAAGGAGATTGTGGTGGTGGGAAAGCGAGAGGAGTTAGCGACCAAGCATTTGATCGAACAAATTCATTCTTTCTATCTGCCAAACAAGACACTTCAGCTTGTCGGTCCGGACGAGCCCCTCGAAAACATTTCGCCGCTCCTGCAAGGAAAAACGCAGGTTGACGGCAAAGCTACGGTTTATGTGTGTCAAAACTTCACCTGCTCCGCGCCGGTGACAGATTGGCAGGCGCTTAAGCCGCTGCTCGAAGCTGAGCCGAGCTAAGAGTACTCAACGTCGCACACCGGGCCGGTTGAGCCCGGCCTACAACGGTTGCTGTTTTCCGGTTATCGTGTGAACGATACGTTCAAGGTCCGAAGCCGTGTAGTATTCGATTTCGATTTTTCCTTTCGCTGACCGCGCCTTCGGTATCAAGCGCACTCTTGTACCGAGAGACCGCTGTAACTCCTCGACGATCGACCGGAGATCCGGATCGATTAGCGGAATCTGCCGCCGTCGTTTCCTGCCGGACATGAGATAGCGAACCAGTTTCTCAGTTTCACGAGTGGAAAGTCCTTTAGCGATGACTTCGCGACACGCGGATAAAATTAACGGCTCCGTCTGTAAACCGAGTAACGCCCGGGCTTGACCCGCCGGCAGATTGCCCAAAGCTACCTCCCGTTGAACCTCGGTCGGTAATGCCAAGAGGCGGATTGAATTAGTAATGGCTGGACGGCTCTTGCCGACTCTTTCCGCCATCTCTTCTTGGCTCCAGCGAAATTCTTCCTGCAATCGCTTGTAGCCATTGGCTTCTTCAATCGGATTGAGGTCTTCTCGTTGCAGATTTTCGACGAGAGCGAGCTGCAAAGCTTCGTGATCACTCGCCTGTCGAACAACCACAGGCACATGGCTCAGTCCCGCTTTTATTGCCGCACGCCAGCGTCGCTCACCGGCAATGAGTTCAAACTGATCCGCCTTGGGCCTCACCACCAAGGGTTGAATGATTCCTTGGTTGCGAATTGACGAGGCAAGTTCCTCGATCTTCGCTTCGTCGAACGATCTCCGCGGCTGAAAAGGACTTGGCGTTATTCTCTCGACGTCGATTTCGAGGTTTGCGTTTTCCTGCTTTGGCTCAGGTGCGGCGGGAATGAGCGCGCTGAGGCCTCTACCCAATCCCTTTTTCTGCATTGACATGGATCTCTCCACGACCGATCAACTCCTTTGCTAAATCGCGATAGTCCTGCGCGCCAGTGGAGCTCGGGTCGTACAAGCATACGGGCTTACCGTAGCTGGGACTTTCGCTCAGGCGCACGTTCCTACGAATAATTGTGTGATATAGTTTATCAGGAAAATGAGCGCGAATTTCCTCAACGACCTGATGTGAAATCCGGTTCCTGACGTCGAACATCGTGATTACGATGCCTTCGAGATACAGGCTGGGATTAAGCCCTCTTTGCACCAAACTCAAAGTTTCCAACAAAGCGCTGAGACCTTCCAAGGCGTAGTATTCACTCTGAATCGGAATCAGCAGTGAATCGGCAGCCGTCAGGGCATTCAACGTGAGAAGCCCGAGAGAGGGTGGGCAGTCGAGTACGAGATAGTCGTAGTGATCACGGACCGACGTCAGAGCGTCCTTCAGCCGATATTCTCTTTTTTCAGCGCTTACCAGCTCGATCTCCGCCCCGACAAGGTCTTTGGTGGCCGGAACGACTAGCAGCTGCGGGAGCTCGGTCTCGCGCAACGCTTCACTCATGAGGCGGTTCCCGGCAAGCACATCATAAAGGCTGGATGTGACCTCTGATCCATTGATCCCCAGGCCAGTGGTGCTATTCCCTTGGGGATCAACGTCAACCAAGAGGGTTTTCCTCCCTTCGGTAGCCAGTGCTGCTGCCAAGTTGATCGTAGTTGTAGTTTTGCCGACGCCGCCTTTTTGATTGGCGATGGTAATTACTTTACCCATCAAATTTCCATTAAATATCAATAACTTACATGTCTACGGCAGGATCGTGAATTACTTTTATCACAGCTCAGGAAGAAATGGAAGGAAAATCTCGTTCCACGTGAAACAATGATTGCAACCCGGTTATGCGATTCGCCTTTTCTTTAAGTAGACCGACAGTAGCGATATTGCGGCTGGCGTTATACCGGCTATTCTGGATGCCTGCCCAAGCGATCTGGGCCGTATTTGCATCAATTTTTCTCGGACCTCTCGGGACAGTCCGTGAATTTCAGAATAGTCGATGTTACTGGGTAGCTTTAGTTCTTCCATCTTCTGGAAGCGCTGCACCATCTCTGTCTGCCGGGTTACGTACCCTTGATATTTGATCTGTATTTCTGCTTGTGCGTCGATGTCGGGACTAAAATTCTGCATGTTGGGCACGAGGCCACGAAGTTGCCCCAGAGAAATTTCTGGACGCCGTAGCAGCTGCGCAAGGGAAATCTGACTTCGCACCGGAGATGAGCCCAATGACTTCAAGCTGGAGTCGATCTCTGGTGTTGGAGTTAGCTGTCTTTGCTCTAGGAAACTCATCAGCTCAGCAACTGCATGCTGCTTGTCAACAACTCGGCGATGGGAGTCAGAGCTTGCTAGGCCTATTTTGTGACCGACTTCGCTGAGTCTCAAATCAGCGTTGTCCTCGCGCAGAAGCAGTCTATATTCTGCCCGAGACGTAAACATCCTGTATGGTTCACTATCGGTGCCCTTGGTTACTAAATCATCCACGAGCACACCCATATAGGCTTGATCGCGCAACAGAACCAAAGGGTCTTCGCCGCGAATGCTCAGTACAGCATTAATTCCGGCCAAAATCCCTTGGGCCGCCGCTTCCTCATAGCCGGTCGTCCCATTGATCTGTCCGGCGTGGTAAAGCCCGCGGACCAGTTTCGTTTCCAGAGAGGGATAAAGCTGGGTCGGCTCAACGTAGTCATACTCGATAGCATAGCCAGGTCGCATGATTTCCGCACGTTCGAGTCCCTCAATGGAGTGGACCATTTCTGCTTGAATATCGAGTGGAAGGCTTGTCGAAAGGCCGTTTGGATAAATTTCGACCGTATCAAGCCCCTCAGGTTCTAAAAAGATCTGATGCCTCGGCTTATCGGCAAAGCGTACGATCTTATCTTCGATCGACGGACAGTACCGGGGGCCCCGACTTTTAATGACTCCAGAATACATTGGCGAACGATGAATTCCTGAGCGAATGATCTCGTGAGTGTTGCCGTTTGTATATGTGATGTGACAGGGAACTTGCCGCTGTGTGATTTCCTTGTTCGAAAAAGAAAATGGAGTTGGCGGTTCGTCGCCGAACTGTATTTGCAGCTTAGCGTAATCGATCGATCGGCTGTTCAAGCGAGGACACGTGCCGGTTTTAAGCCTGCCGACCTTGAATCCTAGCTGCGCAAGCGATTCGCTGAGGCCATGAACTGCAAAATCGCCGGCTCTTCCCGCGGAAAAATTACGGTCGCCAATATGTACCAGGCCTTTTAGAAATGTCCCCGTGGTTAAGATAATCCGCCGCCCATAGAATCTTTCGCCAATCTGCGTCTCTACGGCCTTGACTTCACCGTTTTCAACGATTAACGCTTCGACGCTTCCTTGACGAAGCGTTAAACCTGGAGATGTCTCTAAAACTCTCTTCATTCGCTGGCGGTAAAGGGCTTTATCGGCTTGCGCTCTCGACGCTCGTACGGCCGGGCCCTTCTTGGTATTCAGAATGCGAAACTGAATTCCGGTCTCATCTATAGCCTTGGCCATCTCGCCGCCGAGGGCGTCGATCTCTTTGACCAAGTGCCCTTTACCAATCCCGCCAATTGCCGGGTTGCAAGACATCTGACCGATATGGTCAAGGTTCAAGGTCAGCATCAATGTCTCACATCCCATTCGCGCCGCTGCGAGCGATGCCTCGATGCCAGCATGGCCCGCACCGACAACTATTACGTCATAGACCTGATCTTTTGCCGTCATGGTTTCACGTGAAACATGTTGTTTCAAAGTTTAATCAAGAAAACTTAACTAACTATTTACCAACGCAAAAACTGCTAAAAATACGTTCTAAAATCTCATCATTCCTAACGGTTCCAATAATTTCTTCGAGCGCTTCCCGGGCATCATTGAGGTCGACAGCGACACACTCCGGCGGTTGCCGCTCTAAAAGGCTAACTGTAGCGGCGCTTAAGGCTTCTGCGCCGCGTAGCAGAGCATTTCTATGTCTAATGTTTGTCAGAATGATTGTC
>DASQUN010000548.1:0-3524 GCA_035641275.1 Candidatus Udaeobacter sp.
GTCGCGTCGATGCCTATCACTCGGCCGCGAGTCAGCCTGGTTCTTTCGCCATATTTCTGCACCCGCTGGCCGACAAAGGCCGGGACAGTGGATGATTGAGGGGTTCCATACCCGCCACGAGGAGTAGCATTGCCTAAGAGGGAAACGTCGGATAGAGCGATTGCCGCATCGACCGTGTTAGTGGCCGTTTCAGAGAATTCGATTGGCACATAAGAATTCAGCGTACCGATAACGTTACCAGACTTGACCCGGCAGCGAACATCGGCAAGCCCGGGCTGCACAATACTGCTATTGGCCTCAGCCGTGTTCTCGAGAGCATAAACGTGATTATTGCTCAGAGCATAGACATTTCCCTGAGAATCCCTGACTCTCGCGCCGATTGTACCCGCCGAGCAATCGACTTGATTTCCCGTGGAAACTCCGATGGGCACGGGCCTTGGGAAGGTTTTTGCAGGACTAACCGGACCTCCAACTGTATTTGCCGGCGAAGCTTCGGCGTCAGCGGCGCCCAGGGCATGGAATGTCCCCGTCACTTCGATTTCCACCATAACACCTTCAAGCTTCTGGGGTATCCTCATGATCGCTTCTGATTTTGTAAATACTTTGATCGCCGGCTCTCCCATAGCCGTGAGTCCTACGGCTGTACCGACAACGTCTCGATCGGCCAGAAGCTCGTGCGAGCGACGTTCATGGACACGGCTGGCGGGACCGAGAAATTCCCGCAGAGCCTGGAGCTCGCCGGGATCGATCTGTTGCGCTTCGGCAGCGACGACCGCTACGAGACCAAAAGTGATCGTTACGGTAAACGCGGCAAATAAAAAATTGCGCCAACGCAATGGGCCGCTCATGGATGATCTCCTCAGCAAATCATGACTCATTACGCTCGAATCCGAGCTTTCGAAGCACCCCTTACGTATGGCTGCCAATCGTATTAGCCCATTCGTGTCGCGTCAATCGTTTTTTTTCAGACTCACTGTCTGACGCGACAACCGAAACCTGGCCCGAATTCCCCCGAAAGTGGACCTCGGGGCAAGGCTTCCAGCCGCTGGGGCTTTGACTCAATGGCCACCCTGCCAACCCCGTTCGTTGCTTATTCCAAGGGCCCGGGCCTGGCAGAAGTTCTACGGCTCTACGTCTGCGGCCTCCAGTCTCGCCCTTCGGTCCAGCTTTCATCGTCAAGCATGAGTCTCACCGATGATGAATATTCCTGCGACATGGTGCTCAGGGCCGAACTTCCATGCTCAACGAGGAAAAACTCCGGCACGGTGTCGAGCGAGAGATGAACTTGGAGGAGCGCAGGCGCCGAAGCTCGGCGAAGGAAATTTCATCGCCGTCGTCGCCGCGCAGACAACCTGGTGGGCGCCGGTTAGTAGCCTCTCTCCAAGCACCAATTGGCGATTTCAATGCGACGGGCGAACCAAACTTTCGGAAATCCCTGCGCGTAGCGGATGAATTCCTCGATAATTTTTGTTCGGAACGGAACACCGGAAACAAATGGATGACAATTGAACGCGAAGAACTTCGGCGCGCCTTGCTCCCCTTCCCAATACAAGTAGTCGAACTGGTCTTTCATGATTTGCAGTAGATCTCGCGGCGTTCTCCCAGCACCGTAAGTCGAATAGTCGTTGCACCCCGGGACGTTGTACGGAACGACGACGATCTTTCGTCCCTTGACCTCAATGCTGTATGGGTTATCCGAGTTCAGCGGGTCAGCCCACCAGACAAAACCCGCCTCAGCAACCAGCTCCGGAGTATTAGGCGTCGAGGCATGTCCCGGGGAGAGGTACCCCGTCGGCTTTTGTCCCAGCACTTTTTCGAAGGCGGCAACGGTCTTTTGAATCGATTCCCGCTCCTGCTCGCGCGTGTACATGAAAGAATACTCGTGCTCGTAGCATTCGGAAGAAAACTCATGGCCCTGTGCCTTGAATTCCTTGCACTCATCTGAAAACTGCTCGACCTTGAGGCCATTCATCAGGAATGTCACTTTAAGATTGTGGCGGTCGAAAAGGTCCATCAGCCGCCAGATACCGATGCGATCGCCATATTCTCTTTCGGTGATCGCGGCCATGTTTTTCTTGAAAACCGCATTCGCCGGCGGAATCGTGTGCGTGCCGTGACGTTGGAGCGACTCTCTCGTCGCAAAGTTCTCCGGCCAAACTTCCCACGGTATGATAAACGTAACACAGATCCTGGCCTTGTTCGGCCATTCGATGATCCTCGGTCTAGGCATGATTTGCTCCTCGTACGGTAGAACGTTTTTAACCACGCAACGCTAACAGGAAATTATTTCGGAAATCAAGCAATGCTAAGCCAACGCGGATAGAGCCACGACCTAGAGCGCGAATCGCAGAACACGCAGCGAGAGCCGGTTCCCAACAGATCCCGGCCTTAAGGCTCCATTTGCCCCTGCTCCAAACATTCCACCGGCAGCGGCACTTCCTGTACCGAGCCATACACGTTGCGGACGCTATAAGCCCTGGCGCCGGCCTTCGCCGCAACGACGCGATCGATCTGAGAGCCGATGAAATGAACGGCCGTCCAGTCTTCGATAGCAACCCCGGCCGAGATTTCACCGCCGGCTAAAAGGCGATGGAAAGACGGCCGGCGCTCGGGTTCGCCATCGTAATGCGGACAGCAGCTACCCGGTATCAAGCCCAGACATTCCAGCGGCCGGAGCCCATTCGAAAATGAATCCGTGACACCCCGTTCGAACCAACAAATGGCGCCGGCACTAACGCCAGCCAGCACGATTCCCGATTCCCACGCTTCCCGCAGCAGTTCCGGCATACCCCAATCGCGCCATACGGCAAGCATGGTTTTTGTATTCCCGCCACCGACATAGATCATGTCTTGATTCAGCAAATAAGATCGCAGATCCGGGGTCCTCTTGAACAACGACAAATGCGACGGTCGACAACCGAGCTTCAAAAAAGCCGGGTAGAAGCTCGCGACATAATTGTCTGGCTCTCCGCTCGCCGTCGGCACGAACGCCACCTTCGGCTCCGCCATGCCCATCTGCTGAACGATGTACCGTTCAAGCGCGAGATTCTCGGAGTCCCGATAGAATCCCCCGCCACCAATGGCGATAATCTGTTTTGGTTTGTTGGACACTGGTGCTGGTCATTAAGAATTCGAGTAACTGCGGGCATGTGGTCCTTGCGAAAACGGCAGGAACCAACGACACGGACCGCTGTGACCATTAATTTGTGAGGACGAGATTCAAAACCTTAGACAATGAACCGGCTCAGGTATTCCTGGCCAGCTTTGTCGATCTCGCTTTAAAGAGCTCGCCGTAGGAGGCTTTTTCCCCACCCCAAACCGCATAAGGATCGCTAAACGATCAAGCGCCTTTGCGCTTTTTTAATTCCTCGATGAGTTGGGGGATGATTTTAAAGACGTCGCCCACCATGCCGAAGTCGGAGTATTGAAAGATGGGCGCTTCGGGATCTTTGTTAATCGAAATGATGAATTTGGAAGTTTTCATGCCGGAGAGATGCTGCACGGCCCCGGAAATGCCGCAAGCG
>DASQUN010000549.1:0-12575 GCA_035641275.1 Candidatus Udaeobacter sp.
ATAGGCGCTCCTTTCGTGGTCTGGGTTGACTCTTCTTCTAGGTTAAAGCGCTCAAGCTTGTCAAGGCCCACACGCATCGAAAAGATCGGTGACAAGTGAAACATTGACGCCACTGGGTCAGCTTGTTAGTCTCCGCGCTTACGTGGAGAAGATCTCAGGAGAACTCATGGAGGCCAGAATATGAAGAAAGCAGTCATTGGCATTTTTATACTGTTTTCTCTATTCCTCGTGTCGTCGCCGGCCTTGCCCCAGCTAAAAAAGATACGGTTCTCGACCACGTCGATCGCCGTTACCGAATTGCAATTCAGGATCGCCCATCTCAAGGGATTCTACCGCGAGGAAGGACTCGATCTCGAAACGCTCCTCATCCGAGGATCAGTCGGGATGCAGGCTCTGATCGGCGGCTCGGTCGACTACGCATCGGCCGCCGGATCGATTATCGCCGCCGCAGTTCGCGGCGCGCCCGTGAGGCTCGTCCTGATCGTCAACTCTAAGCCGCAATTCGATCTGGTCGGCCAATCTGAAATAAAGTCGGTTCAGCAGCTCAAAGGGAAAGTGATTGGAATCTCCTCTAGGGGCGGTGCCGTCGATCTCCTGACGCAGTTAATCCTCACCCACCATGGTGTCACGCCGAATAAGGACGCAACCTTGATCGTCATTGGCACGCCCGAGGAGCTTGCAACAGCGCTCAGAACCGGGCGTATTGCCGCCTGTCTTCTCAGTCCGCCCAGGCAGCTCATCCTCTATCGCGAAGGCTACAGCAAACTCGCCTATTCAGGGGATTACCTGAATAGTTACCCATCGGGGGGCATCGGGGCGACGGAAGAAAAGATCAGAAGCAATCCATCCGAAGTTCTCGCCTTTGTTAGAGCGAGCCTTAAGGGGCTCCAATACTATACTCAAAATCGCCCAGACTCCGTTGACAACATTTCGAAGTACCTCGGAATCAAAGATCTTTCGTTGGCGGGAGAGGTTTACGATCTCCATCTAAGCCGGCTTGGGGGATTTGGCTACCTGGATGAGGCCTGGATGCGGGGAGCGATCGATTTTACCAAGAAGAGCTTAGGAGTTACCAAGGAGATTCCTCCGAGCCAGGTATTTGACTTTAGCTTTGTCGAAAAGGCCTTGGGCCGAACCAAGAACTATTAATGAGTTAGTAGTTGTGTACTCTCTTTGCTCCTTCGCCGCACGGTGCTGCCAATGACCAAGCCGCCGGCGATGAGCACCAGATTCTTGATGGCGTACTGTCCTTCCAGCGTTGGGGGGAGCGGGTTCCCTCCCTGGAATGCGGCCTCCGGCAATAGGAAGAACACCTGAAAGGTGCCGGCGATTTGCAGCCATAACAAGAAAAGTGTGGTGCGCAGCACCAGAGGGTGAGTGAAGAGCAGGCCCGCGCCGATCAGCAGCTCCCAGCTCCCGATGAAAACCAATGCCACGTGGGCTGGCAACCAGAATACCGTTCGCACCACCAGTTCGGCGGCAGGGCTAGCATTGATCAGTTTCAGGCTTCCGAACCAGAGATACAGGACGGCAATCGCCCAGCGCAGCAGGTGAATGCCGTAGGCGGACATGAGCCTCACCAACGTCTGATCCATCCATTCGACCCACGAGCTAAACGCTATACGGCAAACGATAAATCTCATCTTGGATACCGCCTGGCATGGGCTGCACGCTTCGGTGCGTCGGCTCGATGGCATAGGTGTTAGTTAGGCGCGCTTGGCAAAGAAAGCGTTTTCAGTGCTGCGAGCCACCCTGCCAAAGTGAGAACATGACGACCCTGGTTCAGGAGCATCCATTGCGACAGTGCTGCCCTGACTTCCGCTCCCGGCAAGGCCTCGGCGTCCATCAACCTAATCATCGTGGGAATGAAGTAAGAGAAGGTGGTAAGCCGCTCGACGACGATGATGGCAACCGCTCCGAGCCACCAAGGACGCCTTGGCCCATGGTCCCGCCAGGCAGTGATCAGATTAGCGACCGTGAGCAGAGTGAGTGGCACCGTCGTCACATAGACCCAGAACAAGAGACCGGTGTTGGGCCATGTCTGCGGCGGAATATCCGCCCACTTAGGAATGACGACTCTGGCCTCATAAACCCCTGCGCCAAAGGCGATGCCAAGGTTTACGACGAACAGCCACAATAAGAGGTTCGTGACGTACTTTGACATTTAATCTACCTTCAGCGTTCTTTGTCCTTGCTGAATCAGCCTCGTCAGAGAAGTAATTTACTTTCACTGGCGATCAGGCACGTTGTGCTAGCATGGCGCTCAGGTCCTGTTTGAGTACAATGTCGGCAGAATTAAGATGTCTTGCATCAAAAATGTCGAAAATCGTCGGTCCTCTTTTTACCCCTGCTGCCTTAACCTCAGATATGGCTGGCAGAGAACCGTCTCTTTGTTGTCCAACGCTTCGACTTGAAGTCCTATTCTTCGAGCTTCATCGGCGCACGGAGCACATACCACAATATCTAGCTCGTCTGTATAGACGCGAAAGTGGGATACTCTATCACTTAGACATCTCTTGCAATTCATCGTAAGCACCACCTTTTGCCCATCAAACTTCCAACTTCGTCGTCGCGGAATCATCTAGCAAGATGCTTCTATTTGTCGCCATTAGGGCTACCGTCCTGAAAAGAAATCATGCCGCAAGTCGACATTCTCTTTTCTTGCCGGTCTTTTTCTGTCTCTCGTGAGGGGGAGCAACGTTTGGCTTCAAGAGACTGGGGTAGTAACTTCTCTTTCCTTTGTGTCAAGCCGCGCCGAAGATAACTAGGATCTAGCCCTAAGGTCGAACAGATATTCTCAAAAGAAAAAAGCCAATCGCTATCTTGCTCTAGAATCCAATCCTCCGCCTCACGGAACAGCCGCTCGCTTCTGACGTTCCGTGCCAGAGCATATTTATGAAAGCACATGATCGCATCTTCCAGGACCGCGAACATTAGCTTGATTTCAGGCTCTAGAGGCATCTTCCTGCGGAAGGTTTCAAAGTATTGAGCGGGAAGAACCGGGTCTGGCTGAAATAGAGATCCTAGCCTTTCTTCTGCAGTCAGATTTGATCCGTAAGTCATAACACAACCTCAAAAGCGCCTGGTTACCTTGACGCCTTGCTGTCTCAGGCGCTCATTCTCCCTTCCTCAGCCGCTCCATCTCGGCCTGATTAAGCTCGATATGCCCTTGTTGGTCCCGCTACCTTTGTTCCTGCCCCATCAGTTGGTCTCCAATCAAAGCGCCACCGATGAGTCCCACAGGTCCTCCGATAAGCGCGCCCGCTGCAGCACGGCCTACGGTGCTGCCAATAGTCGCTCCAGTACCGGCGCCCACCAGTCCCCCTTTCTCCCGGGTTGTGAGCGGGGCAGAACATCATGGCTATCCACTGACAAGAATCACTGCCATAACAGGGAGTGGAAATCGCTTAGTAAATCGAATTATCTTCACGTCTAATCCTTTCTATCTAAAATTGAATTGCCTGGTTTGTTGAATTTCGAGCGGGCCAGCTCAGATTTGAACTTGCCAGCCCAGTTTCCCTTCAAGTGCGAAAGATATACTCCTCCCAATCGGGAGGGAACTTAGAATTCAGCCGCAAAAGTGAGAATTAGAGGGAATGGATCGATGGAGGGGCACGGGTTGATCGGGATCCCAACAGGTGCCCATCAAGAAAGTTCTGCTTGTCAAAAATTATGAGGCAAGATGGATCAGAGATAGGGGTGCAATCTACCACGGCGGGGGTTAAGGCTGCCCAGGCTTGTTTGCCATGGCAAGATTTCAAGTTGTTCTTGACCTTGGAAACGGAGCTATAGCTATTGACCTTGGCGGTAGAACTGTCGAACTGAGGGTGCAAGGAAAAACAGAATATTATTGCGAAAAGGAGTCCGTGTGAAACAATACGGGTAAACCAAGTTTTTCTATCTTCTTTTTCGATATGAAACAACATCTGTCTCAAGCCGTCAGCTACTACTTAAATGTAGGCCTGCTCGCGTGGTTTTTATCCGCTGTAACAATCAGAGTCATGCCGCGGGCAGCCTGTACTCTTATGGGACTGTGGGGCGAAATTGGCTGATCGCTCGGCTCTGCCTTGGCCTTCCACAGCTCGCCGTGGACCTGCACATAGCCATCCGGGCCAAGCCACTCCTTTGCCACACCCCTGCTGCCGACAAGCTCCTCAGTGCCCGTCTTCGTGTCGGATTCGTAGGAACGACGGACAAAAGGGTAAAGAATGAAGTCCTTAGCTACCCAGAACACAAACACTCTCCCGGCCGCCCAGAGAGGCAATCCCAACCACTTCCTCAGCCCAAGAAGGAGAAGCGCCGCGAGTATCCATCCGGGTAACTGCAGCAGCACATATTTTGTCAAAGTCGACATTATCTTTCTTTCTGTCATCCAACCGGCCGGAGCATCGCAAGATAGTTGCACTTGGCGATGAAGGTTTAGCTCTTGTTTGCTCATTGGGGTGTGCTGCGCCAAAAGCGCGCCAGCCAGCCCCGACTTTCCTTCGAAGTCACACGCTCCAGCTCGCCCGGATCCAGCCAGGCACCGTGGCAATTGTTACAGCGATCAACCTTGATGCCGTTAATGACCTGCTCTTCCAATTTTTCGCTGCATTTCGGACAGCGCATGAACGACACCTTATTTGGCTCGCTCTTTTCGGCGGCTAGGTGCTGCCGGGTTTCTCCAAGGCTTCTTGTTCTTTACGACGAAAATATTCCTCTTCCAGTCCCTTTTTTCTTTCATCCAAAATCTTTGTCATGAGCTAACCTCCTGAATATCTTTCACCGGAAAACCGCATTTTTTCGGGCTTCATCGGCCCGGCGGGTCAACCCGTCTGCATGGATAAGGATTTGGAATTCTTCATCCCTTAGACCCTCTGGCACTTTATCGCAGGCTTTCCTAGGTTCTCCTGTTTCCCATGCTCTCAAGCCGCCTAATCCGTTCTTCCATAGGTGGATGGGTACTAAATAAAGTCATAAGTCCTCCACCGGTCAACGGATTCACGATGAACATGTGGGCCGTAGCAGGATTCGCCTCCATGGGGATTCGTTCCACGCCAAGGTGAAGTTTCCGCAGAGCGTTCGCGAGACTCAATGGATCGGCGGAGATAGCAGCTCCGGTTGCATCGGCCCCAAACTCCCGACTCCGAGAAATGGCCATCTGCACCAACATGGCGGCAAGCGGTGCAACAATGATCATGAGCAACGAAACAATCGGATGACCCCCCTCGCGATTGTCACTTCTTCCCCCGAAAATCATTCCCCAGTGAGCCATGTTGGCCAGCATCGAAATGGCACCGGCCATGGTGGCCGCAATAGTCCCAACGAGAATGTCGCGATTTTTTACGTGGGATAGTTCGTGGGCCAGCACCCCGCGAAGTTCTGCTTCATCAAGAATTCGAAGAATCCCTTGCGTAACAGCAACAGCGGCATTTTTCTCGTTCCTGCCCGTGGCAAAGGCATTCGGGGTTTCCTCGGGAATCACATAGAGTTTGGGCATGGGCATTTGCGCGCGTAGCGCTAGCTCTTGGACAATCCGATGAAGGTTCGGAGCATCTTCCGGTCCGATCTCTCTAGCCCCATACATGCGCAAAACAATCTTGTCGCTGAACCAGTAACTGACACCGTTCATAATCAAGGCAAATATAAAGGCGATGATTATCCCTCCTTGACCTCCCAACATCCCACCGGCTGTCACCAGAAGAACCGTCAACAGCGCCATTAAAAAAGTCGTTTTCAGTGTATTCATTTGTTCCTCCTGAGATCCTTTCTTCTTTATCCTTCAGAAAAACATCGAGACAACATAGGCGATTAAGCCCAAAATGAGCAAAAAGACCGGAATCCATTTTTCCAGGTCATCTTGCATGCCGTCCACGGGTTTTCGGCCGCCACGTCTTTACCTTGCCGCTCATGGCGAAGATGTAGATTCCTTCACGTCGCTCGAAAGACGTGCCCACGCAAATGTCGACAAGGCGCGACTCCGTACTCTCATAGAGAAGCCTGCCGAGTTCAGGCTGAAACCTGCGACACATCCTTTCGCTGGCCTCTTGCACCAGCAATCGCCCGACCTTCATGCCGCCTAGCTCAATCTCTGAAGGGGAAACAGCTTTCCTGCATCGAAGGAGGATCAAGTCAGCAACGATCTGGATCTCCGTATCCCCGCATACGCGCATTCGCTGCTTGAGAACTCCCTCAAGGCCTGCCGCAGCTGCTTTGAGATCGCGCCGCTTGCCTTATGTTTTTCCAGCTCAACCTTTTTCAGGGAACGTTACGTTTCGCTGCCGAAGAAACCATGAAGAGACACATGTGAGTTTGCCCCAATGACAAAAAGGCCGGGCACCTATCTCTCCTTTTCGCCCTCCTGGCTTGTTCGACCCATGCGGAGCTATGTACATTTGCTCCGCTATAAATAATTGAACTAACTCGGATGATTTTTCCGCCAGAAAAATCATCCGGGCTGATTCAGGACTTGTGCAGCCTAAAAAGGTGGAGGTTTAAATGCGGTAGACGTTTATTTGCTGATAAACGCCATACTTGCAAAATGGAGGGTAGAGGGATGTTTCGTTTATGAGGCCGGCGAGATGCATCGCATGTTTCGCCTTGGAGAAGGGGGTCAAGCCATTAGCCGCAAATTTCCCTCTGAAGAATCGGTTCAGGAGATCTGATACGCCATTAACATCCGGAGAGGGATTCGTGTGATCAACGGAAAGATATATTTCAGGATCGGCTTCAAAATTAGGTGAAAACGGCTCAGCGGGAGCAAGAGACAAGGAAAGAACAAAAACAAAAAGAGAGGTGATATGGAAAAGTATCCTTCTGTCCACCTTGACAAAGCTCTCTAACAAGCTTCAACAGGCATGTCAAGGCAGGTAAAGGGCGGACTTGAGTTTCGAGTTTAGAATCGAACCTTTAAACCGCCGAGCATGGAGACAGAAAAGTTTTCATCACGAACATTGAGGTTCGTGAAATTAAAGGGAAGAGTACCCCCGATGGAGATGTCGCCGGTTACTCTGTATTCTAAGCCAGGCCCTACGGGGATAAGGAAGCTGGTATCATGCCTGTCGGATTCCTTGCGATCTAAGTCAGCGTAAAGTAATCCAATGCCTCCCTGAAGGTTTGCACTAATACGCTGACCAAAATCATGCGTATACTTTTAGCCGTAGCGCTGATCCGAACAAGTGCGAAAAGTCCCATCTCAATGTAAGAAGCGATTACCCGCGTTCTGCATAAGCAGCGATACTTCTCGTGCTCCTATTCGTTCTGAACGCAACCTTGGCCAGCTCGATCGCAATGACAATGCCGACGCCCAGGGCAAAGATCATCCCGAGATCCGAGGCCGACGGCATGGTGATCCCAAAGGCATTCCGGACCGCTGGAAATTGGATCAAGAAAACGATCAGAGCTACTTCCCAGCCGATGGCAATCAGGAGCCATTTGTGCGGAGGCGCTTGTATAAGGCTGTATCTTAAAGAGCGAAAGTTAATGGCGATGATGAGCTCAATGAAAACGAACATGAAAAAGACTAGAGTCCTCGCAAGTTCCATATCCGGTTGGGATCGAAAGAACATCCACAGGAATATGGGGCACTCGATTATTACCGCCATCAGGATCAGCATTCTGACATCCTTTGAAAACACGCTCTCGCGAGGATCGCGCGGAGGTCTCTGCATGATGTCCGGATCCGGAGGCGCCACACCCAGCGCCAGCGCTGGAAGCCCGTCTGTGGCCAGGTTGATATACAGGATCGCCGCCGGAAGAAGCGGCAAGTACTCGGGCCCCACGACCATGACAACGCCGCCTAACACGACGACTTCGGTAATATTCGCTCTGAGCAAATAGGTCAGATATTTTTTGATGTTGTCATAGATCCATCTGCCCCGTTCGATAGCACGGACGATTGTAGCAAAATTATCATCGCTCAAAACGATATCCGCTGCCTCTTTAGCCACCTCGGTGCCGGTGATGCCCATCGCGATCCCGATGTCGGCGTGTTTTAAGGCTGGGGCATCGTTAACGCCGTCGCCCGTCATGGCAACGACTTCACCCCGGTTCTTCCACGCCTTGACGATCTTGAGCTTATCGAGAGGTGAGACCCTGGCGTAAACGGTAACTTTATCGACAACGCGCTCGAATTCGCTATCGTCAATTTTACTCAGGTCTTCTCCGGTAAATACGAGGTCGCCTTCGCGATGAATTCCAAGCTCCTTTGCTACCGCGACGGCAGTGAGTTTGTGGTCGCCGGTGATCATGATGGGCTTGATCGCCACCTGGCGACAAACCCGCACTGCCTCGAGGGCTTCCTCTCTGGGCGGATCCATCATGCCGATCAAGCCTAGAAACACGAGGTCTTTTTCAACGAGATCTTCCTTGTACTCATCCGTCTGGGGAAGGTCGCTGTAGGCTATGGCGAGAACCCTCAAGGCATCGCTCGCCATTTCCTCGTTCGCCGAAAGAATCTTTTTACGTTCGCTGTCGTCCAACGGCGTTATCTCATCTCCGTTTAAGAGAGATGAACACCGATCGAGGATCACTTCCGGGGCTCCCTTCATAAAGGCCCTCCGCTTGCTGTCCTCCATCCTGTGGATCGTGGTCATTCTTTTTCTGTCCGAGCTGAAAGGAAATTCCCCGATCCTGGGACATTGCTCTCTGATTTCCTCCGTTCTCAGTCCAGCCTTGGCTGCGAGGACCACGAGGGCGCCCTCGGTCGGATCCCCTTTGATGGACCACTTACTTTCCTCTTCCAAAAGCCTGGAGTCGTTGCACAGGATTCCGCCTCTAAAAAGCATGTTCAGAGATGGATTGTTAGAAGCCGGACTTAAGCCGCCTTCGGGTGCATAACCGACGCCGCTCACCTCGACGGACTTTCCTCCCCCAAATACCCGGCGGACTGTCATCTCTCCCTTGGTTAAGGTTCCGGTCTTATCGGAACAGATCACCGTCGCGCAGCCCAGAGTTTCCACGGCCGGCATTCTTCTTACGAGTGCATTGCGCTTTGCCATTTCGTGCATGCCTATGGCCAAGGCGCCCGTCACAATGGCGGGGAGCGCTTCGGGAACTGCGGCTACCGCAAGAGCAATGGCGAACATAAGCATCGTTAAACTGAATTGCAGATCCAAGGTTCCGCCTATGGCTTCTCGAGCGATGCTGGTTACTACAACTAAAACACATACGCTCACGGCAATGATTCCAAGCCATTTTCCAATCTCTTCCGTGCGTTTTTCCAGAGGCGTTTTCTCCTGCGAAACTGTCGCCAATTCGGTGGCGATCTTGCCGAACTCGGTTTTGAATCCAGTATCCGTCACCACCGCCTTACCTCTGCCGTAGCTAACGGCAGTACCCGTGAACACCATATTTTTTCTATCGCCTACCGGTACCGATTCGGGTAAAACCTTGAGATCTTTCTCCACGGGAAAGGACTCCCCCGTCAGCGGAGCCTCGTCGCACTGCAGCGAGTGAACTTCGATCAAGCGCCCGTCGGCGGGTATCTTATCTCCGGCCTCGAGCAGGATGATATCACCAGGGACCAGTTCCTTTGACGGAATTTCCTCTTCGCGCCCTCCTCTCAGCGCCGTAATCGTTGGGGTCAGCATTTTCTTCAAGGCGTCCAGCGCGCGCTCAGCGCGATACTCCTGAACAAATCCCAACGCGGCGCAGAAGACGATGATCGCCAGGATAATGGCGGCGTCGAGCAGGTCCCCGACAATCGCTGATAGGATCGTGGCAACCGCCAGTATAATGATGAGAGTGTTCTTGAACTGGTTGATAAAAAGCAAGAAAGGAGAAGCTTTCTCTTCCTTTTTCAGTTCGTTGTAGCCGTATTCCTGGAGGCGCCGTCGAGCCTCCTCTGCAGTTAAGCCTTGCTGAGGATTCGTACCCAGCTGCCCGAGGATGGAGTCAACCTGCGTCGAGTGCCATTGCATGTTTGTCATAGTTCACCCGTAGTTAGATTCTGAAAGTGCCTCGCAATTCTTGCTTTCATTTCCACTTTGAACACCCACTATTACGGTTCCGGCGAGTTTCCCGGTTCGCTCTTCTTTCCGTCCCAGCGGCTGCTGTAGAGCGAGGGAACCCCGCCCTTTATGTCCCTGACCCTTTGAAGTGCTTCGTGTGCAGCGAAAATGGATTGCTCATACCGCCGATCTCTCAGTCTCGACCAAGCTTCGGTGAGATGAAACTCTGCTTCATCGACAGCGGGATCACGAAAGGCGATTTTCGCCCAAAACAACTCTTGGTGGGCGACTCGGATTGCTATGATCGCATTGCTTGCTGAAGGGCCTGCTTGGATGGATAAGGTGCTCGCGGTGCCAAGCACACAGCCAGTAGCGACCAAGCAAATCCATAACTTGAATGGCGCCATGGTCTCCATAGCTCGATCCTTTCATTAGTGGCGCAGGTTGGGGTCCCGACTGACTTAGTCAGCACTTCCAACGCTTCCCGCACACAGGTAAGACTGGATCTACTGGTAGGGGGCGCGTGAGTTCTTAGGCCCGCTTTGGGAATGGATTGTCCTGGCTGAGCCAGAACATGCGAACCTAAGAGCCCAATCTTTTATGGGAGGAATTAAATTCTGTAGACGTTTACCTTCTGATGAACGCTCAACTTGGGAGAACGGGGAACGAACGATGTTTCCGTTATCCGGACGATAAGAGAAATCGCACGCGCCCGTTTGTCCACGGCGGGCAAGCTCTTGAGTGAGGATTTGCCTCTTTGTGATCGTTTCAGAGCGCGACGGCCACGAGCATTCTCTGAAGAGAAATCGTGGTCAAGAGTCCAAAGAGACGTTTGCGAATCGGGTTCAAAACTAGCTGGGAGTTGCTCCACGGCTTCGAGGGAAGAAGACGAAAAGAAAAGGAAGAAAGTTATGCTGATAGTGATCCGTTTCACAAAAGTGAGCCTATACCAAGGCCACGCTAATAGTCAATTACGACAAAACGACGGTAGTGACTGGTTTTTACTTCCACACCGTAATCCACGCAACCTCATTGACCGTCTGCTGAGCGTTCGGCCACTGCAGGAATGCCGTTCATGCCCAGGAATCGGACAGAAGTTCATGTCGGTTGGCCGACGGTCAAAGCCATTGTCGGCGACAAGATCGCGCCGCGTTTCGGCGATTGGGATCTCGCGCGTAACGGCTACGAGGCGCAACAAACGCACGAACCAGCCTCACCGGACCGCCCGGATAATCTTTGGACTCCGTTACCGGGAGATCAGGCGCGCATGGCGAGTTTGATGCAAGCTCACGCGCTGTGAGTTGGCAATTCTGGATCAGCAGAAAACGCACGTGGCTGGCGCTGACCGGGCTGGCTATAGCCGGAACACTTCTCGCGGGAAAGCGGTAACAAGAGAAAATCCAGCAAGACTTTATTCTCAAGCCGGCACTGAGAACTCACGCTTGTAGTGAAATTCCGACACCCTGCTACTTCTAGCACGCCTTGCATGCACACACCAACACTGCGATGGTGCGGATCCGATCTGCTGTTTCGGCATGAGCTATGCATCTTTAAGGTCATTGAAAAGAGCGGAATACAATAGTTTCCAGCCGATCAGTCGTGACTATGAAGGCGGGGTCCATCGACATTACCAACGGCCGCATTAGTAGGCCCTTTGGTGGCTGTTAACGCCCGCAGATCCGATCAAGGTCGTTTTGGCTACCTGTTGCCGCCCGTAGGGCATTCTCGAGGTGGGACTGACGGCGCACACTTCTGGGTTAACATTCTGCTCACGGCCTTGGGCTATCTTGCGGCATCCATGCCGTTTACGTGATTCTCAAACACTGACAAGAACGAAGCCACCCCATAACGGTCGGCCCGCATCATGCTTCGATGAGAAACACAGTCGAAATCCCTCCGTGGGGCTGGATCGCGTTTGGCGTTCTGGTCGTCGTGCTGCTCGTCATCGACCATTTTGCACACCGCGGCGAACGGGGCGCGTCACGCAAAGTCGCGCTCGTATGGAGCGTCATCTGGATTGCCGCAGGTTTGGGCTTCAACCTACTGGTCTGGGGTTTTCTCGGCACGGAAGCGGCCGGCGAATATCTGGCCACATACCTGATAGAGAAGGCCTTGAGCACGGACAACATGTTTATCTTCCTGATCGTGTTCGAGAGCCTCAAAATTCCCAAAAAGGAACAACACATGGTGCTCTTCTGGGGCATCGCCGGCGCCGTGGGATTTCGCGCACTTCTAATATTTGTCGGCGCAACAGCGCTCGAACGGTGGGAATGGGTCACTTACATTTTCGGCGCCGTTATCCTTTATGCCGCCTACAGGGCTTTTCGCCAACGGCCCGGCCAAGAGAAGGAAAGCGCGCTCGTTAAGTCGCTCTCACAGCGGCTGCCCGTCACCGAGAAGACTCGAGGCGGAAAGTTCATCACTCGTGAAGAGGGAGGGTTCGCGGCGACTCCGCTCCTTCTGGCGCTCGTCGGTATCGAGATGACTGACTTGATGATGGCGATTGATTCCGTCGCTGTGGCGTTTTCCATGACGCGCAATCCATTCGTCATCTATACCTCGAACATTTTTGCCATTCTCGGTCTGCGCGCCCTCTATCTCCTACTCGCGCACACGATCAGTGAGCTTCCCTATCTGCACTACGGT
>DASQUN010000550.1:0-11323 GCA_035641275.1 Candidatus Udaeobacter sp.
CCGCCGCATCCCCTCATCCATCAGAATCAGAAGCTATACTGACTTCTTTGATTCCCCTTCAGTGACTTCGGCCGGCCCACAGCCAATCAGCGCCATGAAGCTCTCGGTTGAGAAGGGTTTACTGAGAACAGCCGCGCCAAATTTTTGTCTTTCCAGCTCCAATGGAAAACGGAATTGCTCTGTTGCTCCGGTAAGATAAATAGCCTTGACAGAAGGATTGATTGCCCGAATAGCCCGCATCATTTGAAGCCCGTCCAGTTCCGGCATTTGAACGTCCGTCACGACCAACTCTGTTGGATACTGGAAGTAGCACGAGTATCCATGCAGGCCGTCAGGCGCTGACCGTACTTCGAATCCTTCGGAGCGCAACCGTTCCTCGAGTATCTGACGCAAAGCATCGTCATCGTCGACGACCAGCACACTTCTTGGTCCAGACACAGTTACCACCCCTCAGTTGGGGCAGCAAAGCTCGTACCATAGGTTGAGCTGTGGGCTAATAAGTTTGGAGTTGCAGGGATTTTCCTCCGCGATCGGATAGTTGTAAACCTAGGCGAGCTTTATTTCTATAGAAGCCGCATGACCCGGCCGATTTCGGGCCACGATTGCAAAAGGCGAAAAGGGGATTGGGCAGGAACCGGTCACTAATTTGATAGGGTCGGTTTGGTTTTCTTGAATTCTTCGACTTTAAGGTCGTGCTTCTTGAGCAGATCGTAGAAATCAGCCCGATACTTGCCCGCGAGCTTGGCGGCTTGGCTCACATTGCCTTCCGTCATGGCCAGAACCTGGACTAGATAATCGCGTTCAAATGCATCACGAGCATCCTTGAGAGGCTTGAGAGTTTGGTTGGAAACCCCGTAGTTTTCGTGCCAAAGTCCCTGACCGTTTTCCGGCAGAACGGTCTTCGTTTGGAGAACGTAATCCTCGGTAATAACTTCACTTTGAGTCATCGCAATGGCGTATTCGATCGTGTTTTCCAACTCACGCACGTTTCCCGGCCAATCGTGGAGCATCAATTTTCTCAAGGCTTCCGGGGTAAACCCTTTTACTTCCTTTTTCATTTGCTGGCTGCATTTCTTTAGAAAGCTCTCAACCAAGGGGACGATGTCCTCTTTGCGTTCTCTCAGCGGCGGCAAACTGATGGGAATCACGTGAATCCGATAATACAAATCCTCTCGGAACAGTCCCTTCTTAACGTATTCTTGCAAATCCTTGTTCGTAGCGACGATCACCCGGACATCCACTTCGACAGGAACGTCGCTGCCAACCGGATAGAATTGCCGTTCCTGTAAAGCACGAAGCAACTTGGATTGAGTGGCAGGCGGCATGTCACCGATTTCATCCAGGAATAGCGTGCCGCCGTGCGCCTGAGTGAATAGACCTCTGGTGCTTCTCACGGCGCCAGTAAAGGATCCCTTCTCATGGCCGAAGAGCTCGCTTTCAAGTAGTGTTTCGGGTAACGCTGCGCAATTGAGAGCTACGAATCCCTGCTCTCTTCGATCACTTGCGAGATGGATGGCTTTGGCAACCAGTTCTTTTCCGGTGCCACTCTCGCCATGTATGTAAACGGTCGAGTCGAGTTTGGCGATGCGTGTGACCATGTCCAATACGGAGCGCATCTTGGCGCTTCGGGCAATGATGTTGGCGAAATCGTATCTCTCCTCCAAGAGACCCTTGAGCCGCTGGATTTCAGAGCTGAGTCGCCGATGCTCAAGGGCGCGGTCGATCTGCAAGAGCAAATCCTGGGGCTCGAAAGGCTTAGTGAGATAGCTGTAAGCCCCTTTACGCATGGCGTCGACGGCGGTCTCAATACTGCCGTGCGCCGTCAATATGATGGTCGGCATATCCGGGGCGATCGCATGCACTTCCTCCATCAGAGAGATGCCGTCCCCATCCGCAAGCATTAAATCGAGCAAACAAAGGTCGAAACAGCGCGCCTTGACCGCGGTCAGCGCGTCGTCTTCTCGCACCGCGGCGGTAACGTCGTAACCCGCAGACTCGAGCCGCATTTTGACCAGCTCGATTAGGTTCGTGTCATCGTCCACAACGAGGATCTTACCCGATCCCATTTTCAATGCCTCAACGCAATCTGTCCCGTTTTTTTTCTTCAATGTCAATGTCTACTTGCTTGAGCTTTTCCACACCGTCCAGGACACCCACCCAGATCTTCGCTTGTTCCGCCCAAGGACTGTCCGGATAACCCTTGATGAGTCGGTTGAAAAAACCGATGGCTTGCTTGTTGTCCCTTTTCGGATTCTTGGGATTCGCATAGACAAGGCCCATATTAAAAACCGCAGCATCGGCCAGTGACTGGTCGTTGACCAAAGTCAAAACTTTTCGGCTTTCCCGTAGGGATCCCTCATAGTCACCCTTCGCAAGAAGGCTTTGCGCGAGTTGCAGGCGTTCGCTTGCCTCGCGCCGTTCCCGCACTTCCCGAGGCACGATGACAATCTCGGGTTCTGCCGGAACGGCAGGTTCCGGTGCCACTGCCGGCGGTAACGGATCCAACGGTTCCGGCGACTGGTGGAATAACGCGCAGCCCCCCAAGAGAGTTACGATGGGAGCACAAAGAAAAACGTACTGCCTTGCTCCGGATGATTTTCTACCCATATATTACCACCATGAGACACAATAACATGGTTTGCGATGGCCAGACCGAGACCCGTACCGTTGGTCGAAAAGGCTCCATTGTGGCTCCCTTGCTGAAATTTGTCGAAAATCGTCTTTAGACTTTCGTCGGGAACCCCCGGCCCGGTATCCTGAACGGATACTTCGACTTTGCCGCCAACGGACCTTGCAGCAACTTTAACTCGTCCGGCCCTCGGAGTAAACTTCACAGCATTGCCAATGAGATTACGCAATACCTGCAGTATTCGTTCGCGATCCAGTCTCACGGCGGGGAGTTCTTGCGCAATCTCAGTCTCCAAGCGTATCCCTTTCGCTTCCACCAACGGCGTTATCTCCATGATCGCCTTGTGAATCAAAGGCCCGAGGCTGGCTTTTTCAAAGCTATAATTCATCATTCCAGCCTCCATTTTCGACAGATCCAACAAAGAATTGACAAGAGCTATAAGACGATTGCTCTCTTCGGCCACAATGGTCAGCAGCTTCTTCTGTTTGTCGGTGGCGCTTCCGCCTACTCCCTCGAGCAACAGACCGGTGCCTTCCTTGATCGAGGTCAAGGGCGTTCGTAACTCATGAGACATCGAGGAAAAAAAGTCAGCCTTCATTTTGTCAAGCTCGTTAAGCTTTTGACACATGAGATTGAATGAGGCCGCGAGTTCCCTGATCTCCGGAGGTGAGGTGACTTGGAGATCCGCTATGAATCGTCCGCTCGCAATTTCCCGAGTTTTCTTCTTTAAAATCGAAATCGGCCGCGTAATGCTTCGCGTGATAACAAACGACAGCAGGAGGATAATAATGAGAGCGATCAGAGTAATGGTCGCCGCCGCCCGATGCGCCTGTGCGCCAGCATCCGCCAGGTGCTTTACTTTGTCGTAGGTTTCTTGTTGCCGCTCAATTTGCAGCCGATCCAGGAAGGACAAAACGGCATCGGAAAACTTATCCTTCTCCAAATTATACCAGGTTTGGGCATATTCCTGATGCGCATTGATCTGAACGAGTTCCTTTGCGAACAAGTCGTGATACCGCTGATAGTTCTGCTTCACCTCATTCAAAACAACCGCCGATCGGTCATCCGCCACAGCGAGCGCTTCTTCCAAATCATGTTCAAAATCCCCTTTAAACTTGAGAAACTGTCGATAGAGTGTTTGGTCTTTCGCAATCGTGAATTTGCGCTCGTAGCGGATTTGCGACAAAAAGCTGTCGGCAAGCTTTTTCTGATAATCCAGGACGCGGGTATCTCTGTCAAGGATCGACCGCGTGATATCTTCAAAACGGCGAAGCTCCCCTATGACATAAATGCTCACGGCCATGACGAGAGCGAAAACGACAAGATATCCGAGGACCAATCGTGAGAATAGACTTAACCGCATTGTGGATGGCTTCAGTTTAATCCTTTACTCGGTGTTGCGCTCGTTAGATCCGGCCGCGAGGTCTCGTTTCGGTCGGCTTCGGCGGCAATGAATTTTTGAGTAAACTGGTCGAGCCGTTTTTCAGCATTCTGATAGGTGGATTGGGCATGCCCTAAATGCTTGCCTACCAGACCGAAATCTTCCCGGAACTTCGAAAAATCACCTTGCAGCCGGTTCAGATATTGGATGATTTCTTTGGCCCGCTCTTCGATTTTCATACCCTTTAATCCTAGAACAATCGCCTGCAGGTACGCATAGAAACAATTGGGAGAAACCGGAATGACCCGTTTGCTCAAAGCATACTGACTGAGATTTTTCTCTCCCAGCGATTCATCCTTGATGATCGTCTCATAGTAAACATTTTCGGCCGGGACATACATCAGCGCGAAGTCATAGGTTCCCTCGTCGGGCACAATGTATTTGGCGGCGATGGCATCGACATGTTTCCGTACATCAACAACAAACTGACGCTTGGCTCTCGTTTTCTCATCGTCAGTCGTTGCTTCTAGAATCCGCTTGAAATTTTCCAAAGGGAATTTCGAATCCACCGGAACCAACGAGCTGCCGAGCTTGATCACCGCGTCGACCTTCTCGCCGCTCCGAAAGCTGTATTGAATTGAGAAATGATCAGGCGGGAGGATCTGAGTCAACAGATCTTCCAAGAAGAACTCGCCCAGGCCGCCCCTTAGTTTAGGCGCGCGAAGGATTTCTTGAAGCGACGCGATATCCTTACCCACTTCGTAAATCTTTCGGTTGGCTTCTTCGAGTCCACCGAGGCTTTTCTGAACATCGCCCACGACCCTAGCGGCGTTATCCAACCTTTCGCCTAGAGTTTTCTGTGTCTGCTGCAAAACCTCCCCATTTTCCTTGAGCCGCTCGTTCACATGACCGAGAATTTGTCCCAATTGCTGTTGGATGAGTTGGGTACTGTTGTCTAGCACCTGGCCGAATTGAACCCGGAGTTGATCGATTTGCTGCTGCATCAACAGCAACGATTGATCTCCCGGCTTTTCTTGCAGGATAGCTTGAAAGCGGCTCAACAAAATCCAGCCGACGAGTACGAGGCCGAGAAACAAAAGCACGATGACCAAGAATGGATTTAAAACTTCCACGACCGACCCTGGCTGATCTAAAGAAGCCTTAGCGCGTACTCAAGAATTTCGCTAAGTTTACGGATCTGGGTGGCCCGAATGGATCGCTGTTCACGTGGGGAGCTGAAATACTCGTCCAGACTTTTTTTCAAGTTCCACTCCAGCAACTGCACACATTGTTCCATGCTGACCCTTTCGGAACGGCGGCGCCGCGCCTGATGCAGTTCTTTCAGTTGGATGAGCTGCCCCATAGGAACGCTTAGAATATGGACGAGTTCAATGAATTGTCAAGGCCCGGAGCAAATGGCTCTTGTTGCGTGACGCAGTGAATCGCTCCCAAGCCGGCCACCACCGCCGTGCATGGCAAACCTATGACTTTCCGGTCGGGAAAAAGCTCTTGCAAGATGCCCACAGCCTTAGCGTCATAGGGGTCATCAAATACTGGAACGAGAACGATCTCATTAGCGATGTAAAAGTTAGCATAGCTGGCCGGCAGGCGTGCGCCTTCATGATAAAGGGGACCGGGGCACGGTAATGGCACGATGGAGAGCTTGTCACCGTTTGAGTCCCTTGCTTGTTGCAAGCGTTCAACGTTCTCTTGGACGACGGAATAGCTTTCATCGTTAGAATTCACTTCCTCGATACAAGCTACTGTCGTTGGGCCAACGAAACGCGCGATATCATCTATGTGCCCATCGGTATCATCGCCGGCGATTCCTTCGCCTAACCAAATGACCTGATTCACGCCCAATGAGTCTCTGAGAAAGTCCTCAAGCTCGCGGCGGCTCATATGGGGGTTGCGATTTTTATTTAATAGACATTGCTCGGTTGTCAGACACAGGCCAGCACCGTTAACGTCAATAGAACCTCCCTCGAGCACGACCGAATGATTGAATACCGGAACCCGTAGGAGCGACGCCAGTTCCTTTGCGACTTGATCGTCTTGTTCATAGGTTTTGTATTTGCCACCCCAGCCATTGAAGATCCAATCGTTGAAAGCCAACGGCCTTTCGGGCGAATCTTTAGTCACGAACGTCGGACCGTAATCTCGCATCCAGACATCGACCGTGGGAATTTGGAGTATGGTTACATTCTCCAACACGGCCCGGCCATTTTTAAGCCGCCATCTCAGGTGTTGGCGAGTTTGTTCATCGTTGACTAAGAGACAAACTTGCTCATACGGAGACAGGTTTTCTATCATTTTCACCCAGACGTCCCGAACCTGCTCCAATTGATTTGGCCACGTTTCACGGTTGTGGGGCCATGATAGCCACGTCGCTCTGTGCCGCGACCACTCGGCTGGCATTGCATAGCCGAGTGCTCGTGGAGTTTCCCCCTTGATGATTGACTGACTCATTGAGCAATAATCGACATGAAGGGATTAGCTGTTGTCGGTTTCATCGAGAAAGCGTGACTGGAGCGATCCGTACGCGTCGATGCGTCTGTCCCGAAGGAAAGGCCAGCTCTGACGAGTCTCGTCGATTTTCCTGAGGTCGCATGTGGCAACAAGCACCTCTTCTCGATCGCCGTTCGCGTGTGCCACGATTTCTCCGAACGGTCCAGCGACGAACGAGCAGCCCCAGAATTTGATTTTGCCTTCCCGGCCAACCCGGTTCACCGACGCAACGTAGACTCCGTTGGCTAGCGCGTGAGACCGCTGGATCAGTTCCCATGCGTTACGCTGACTCAATGCTACAGTTCGAGGCTCTTTGGGGATCCATCCGATGGCGGTCGGATAAAAAAGAATCTGCGCTCCGGAAAGCGCGGCGAGACGGGCTCCTTCAGGAAACCATTGATCCCAGCAGACCAGTGCCCCGACCTTTGCGTATCGTGTCTGAAAACTGGGGAAGCCGAGGTCGCCTGGAGTGAAATAGAATTTTTCATAATAGAGAGGATCGTCCGGAATATGCATCTTGCGGTACTGGCCGGCGATAGAACCGTCGGCATCAATAATCACCGCCGTATTGTGATAGATGCCCGCCGAGCGTTTCTCAAATACTGAAGCGACGATGACTATGCTTCGTTTCCGTGCCAATGCTCCAAGCGCCTCCGTGCTCGGTCCTGGAATGGATTCCGCCAGCTTAAAATGCCGCGCATCCTCGCTCTGGCAAAAGTAACGCGAACGAAACAGCTCTTGGAGACAAACGATCTGCGCGCCTTTCCGTGCAGCCAGGTCGACTCGTTCGATGGCTTTCGCCACATTCGCTACGGGACTCTCGCTGGTGCTCATCTGGATGAGTCCCAGCTTTACCTGTTCTCTGCGCCTACCCTGCCTCATGGATAAGAGTTGCTCTCTTTGTCAACCGAAAAACAAAAAAAGAGAGGGAAGACAAGTAACCTTCCCTCTCCGAAAATTACGCGCATTCGATTACTTTACTGTAGATGTTGGGCGAAGAACGATTTGGTCTTCTCCCACGCATCTTTGGCGGACTCTGCATGGTAGCTTGGCCGCTCGTCGCAGAAAAACCCGTGGGTCGCTTCGGGATACAGCTTTATCTCAAATTTCTTTTGCTTGTTGGTGAGCTCCGTCTTGATTTGAGACACATGGTCTGCCGGGATCAACGGATCCTTGCCACCGAAAAAGAGATAGATCGGACAGCCAATCTCGCCTGTCCTAGCGAGAGGACTCGGGTTACCCATAGGGATAGCGCCACCATAGAAGGCAACGGCCGCCTTGACATCTTTGTTGTGATGCGCGGCGGAAAGGTAAGTAAAGCGCCCGCCCATGCAGAAGCCGGTCACGCCAATCGAGCCGGCTTTGACATTGCCTTGCGACTTCAGGTGAGCGATCGCCGCGCCGACGTCCTGCATGACCTTCGGATCCTGGAGCCGGTTCATGATACCCATCGCCTTTTGCAAATCACTGTACGGCACAACCCGTTCGGATTCACGATGATACAGGTCTGGTGCAACGGCAACATAGCCCTCCTGGGCGATGCGCTCGGTCACCTTCTTGATGTGATCATTGAGGCCGAAGGCTTCCATGAGCACAACGATTCCAGGATAAGGCCCGCCATCTTTGGGCCGTGCCTCGAAAGTCTCCATTTTTCCGTCAGGGGTATTGAGCTGCACAGTTGAAGTTGAAACGTCCATAGTCAAGTCAACCTCCTTTGAAAGGATCTTAAGTTCGGAAGTGATTTTTTGTCTATCAGATTTCCTTTTGTCGGTCCACCCTCCAATGCCAGGGTTTGCCTCAAAGTCTAGCTATACCTGTGGCAAAACTCCAGCACCCGTCGGGAACTTTTTTGGGCTTGATGCTCGGCGGCGTGACAGTCCAGCATTCGGAACCGAACGGCTCATGCATTTCGATGGAACTCTGTCGTTTCCAATTTCCTGCGACAGTGATAGTAAATGTCTAACACCTCGCGCTGAAAGAAAAAAGCAAACGGCGCGCCCAGATGGAGGTCGATGTGAAAGATAGCCGGTCGGCAGAAGCAAAGTTCAGCGAGCTTTTGGAGGCAATGGCTCAATTGCGTGGCCGAAATGGTTGCCCTTGGGACCAGCAGCAGACCCATGCATCTCTTAAGTCCTCGCTGCTGGAAGAAACCTACGAACTCTTCGACGCCATCGAGGAAGGTAACGACGACACCTTACGTGAGGAACTCGGAGATCTTCTACACCAAATCGTTTTTCACTGCCAGATCGCCACCGAGCGCGGCGCATTCACCGTCAATGATGTTATCGGCCAACTGAAAGACAAAATGGTCCGTCGCCACCCGCACGTCTTTTCCGGCGCGGCGCTACCAAACGCGGAGGCGGTTTTGAAGCAATGGGCACGATTGAAAGCTGAAGAGAACGAGGGAGATGCAACGAAATCAGCGCTTGGCAACCTCCCTCGAGCGATGCCCGCATTGGCGCGCGCTCAGACGATCACCGAGAGGGCTTCTCACGTCGGCTTCGATTGGGCCGAGGTGGCGCCGGTCTGGCAAAAAGTCGAGGAGGAATTGACTGAACTTAAAAACGCTTGTCGTTCGGGTGATAAACAACGCGTAGGAGAGGAAATGGGCGATCTGCTCTTTTCGCTCGTCAATCTGTCGCGTTTTCTCGGGCTCCATGCGGAGGAGGTTCTAACCCAGGCGATACAACGGTTTATCGGGCGCTTCGCTTATATTGAAACTCGACTGCGCGCATCGCGAAAGACTCCCGCCACATCGACATTAGAAGAGATGGACGCGCTCTGGCACGAGGCCAAGCAGCTTGAACGAAAACACCGAAATACTTTATGAGATCTGAACCGAGAATCGTTTTTCTCGATGCCAAAACTTTCGGTGACATGTCGCTGGAGCGATTTACCAGGCCCTGGCAGTGCACTATTCATCAGATTACCGATCCGGCGGAGGTCCTGGATCGACTCAAAGGAAAAACCGTGGCTGTGACAAATAAAGTTGCCATCAACCAGGCGGTGCTCAGTCAGGCGGAGGCGCGCGATCTAAAGCTCATCGCCGTAGCGGCGACGGGGACAGATATTATAGACCGAGAGGCGGCCAAAAAGCTCGGCATCAAGGTGTGCAACGTTCCCGGCTACGCGACCCATTCGGTAGCACAGTTCACAATGGCTCTCCTTCTCGAGTTGGCGACACGCGTGGGCCGTTATGCAGAAAGCGTGAAAGCCGGGGCATGGCAGAAAAGTCCGGTGTTTTCGCTTCTGGATTTTCCCACGACAGAACTAAAAGGAAAAACGCTTGGCATCATTGGCTACGGCGACATCGGACAGTCTGTGGCAGCAATGGCTCGCGCGTTCGGCATGACGGTGTTGATTGCCGCCCGCCCCGGTTCGAAGGAAGCGGTTCCTCGAGGTCGAATCTCCGTAGAGCGACTACTCCGCCAATCGGATGTAATCACGCTTCACTGCCCACTCACGCCCCAGACAAGAAATTTGATCAATGCGCGTACTTTGTCATTAATAAGACCGAGCGCTTTTTTGATCAATACTGCTCGTGGCGCGCTCGTCGACGAACACGCGCTTATTCAGGCTTTGCGTGAGAGGAAACTCGCAGCCGCGGGACTCGACGTGATTTCACAAGAGCCGCCGCCCGACGACCATCCGATCATTCAGGCCACCAAGGAGCTCGACAATTTGTTCGTGACGCCGCATACCGCATGGAGTGCGCGTGAAGCACGAGAACGGCTACTTACAGAAGTGGCAGAGAATATCAGGGCCTTTTTGGAGGGGCAGCCGAGAAATGTCGTTGCCTAAGAAGTCCGAAACCAAACCCGGTGGCAGGTCTGTTAGAACGGAATATCATCGTCTATCGCAGGCTGTCCGCTTGCGCTTACCTCGTCGGAGCTTGCCGAATCCACTTCGGGCGCCACTCGCGTTCCGCCGCCGCCACCCAAGAACCTGATCCTCTGGGCGATAATCTCGGTCACATAGCGTTTGTTACCGCTTTTGTCATCATAGCTGCGCGAGCGAATGCTTCCTTCGACGAACACCTGCCTGCCCTTCGCGAGATACTGACCGCAGGTTTCACCCTGTTTTCCCCAGACGATGATGTTGTGCCATTCGGTTCGCTCTTGACGATTGCCATCGGCGTCTGTCCAGACTTCTGAGGTCGCAATCGGGAAGCGTGCCACCGCTCGCCCTGTGGAGGTGAAACGTACCTCGGGATCTTTGCCCAAATTACCGATTAAGATGGCTTTGTTGACAGACATGAATGCCTCCAGCACGACAAGCAAAAAATCTCCAGAGAAAAAGTGAACTCACCTTATCGCCAGCACGATTCTTAGTCAATAAGAAACATCGGCTTCTCCTGCCGAGGATCGACGCGGCGCACCCTACATGTGCATCCGCGTCTCGGCCCGATCCGCCAGGTCAGAAACGCGATCTTCGACTTCGACAGGGACTCGGGATCGAGACCTGGCTTCGAGGCTTCCTGACCTCAGCGGGATGAGATTCGTCACGTTGATTTTTAGTCGTGCGTGAACTAAGATACGTTAGCTTTTTCAATCATTTGATCTAACCGAAATTACGCAAATCTTCATGCTATATTGCCTTAAGCTGGTTGTGATCGCTGCGGTCACTTTGCCGGCCGCCATCCTGACCATGTTCATTGGGCTCTTCGATCCCTACGGCAACCACGCTTATAGCATCAGCCGATTTTGGACGTGGATGGTTATCACTATTGGCGGAGTTTCGCTGAAAGTCCACGGTTTAAACAATATCGACCCAAAACGGCAATACATTTTCATGGTCAATCATCA
>DASQUN010000551.1:0-4661 GCA_035641275.1 Candidatus Udaeobacter sp.
GCGGCTCTTCGAGGAGGGAAGCGATCGTTATTGTGGACATGATTTCATAGGTTTTCTCGCGGATATCAAAAAAGGCTGGTTTGAGGCGACACGCGTCTTCGTCGGGACAGTCGTCGCATTTTTCGTGAAACTTCTGTGACACGCAGGGCTGCAGCGCAATGGCTCCATCAAAAAACCGGTAGATGTCTGCCAAACTGATCTTTCTTGGTTCCTGCACGAGGTGATAGCCTCCACCGGCCCCTTGCTTGCTTTGAACGTAACCACAGCGCTTGAGGTCGAGCAGGATCAGCTCGAGAAATTTCTTGGGAATGTGTTCATGTCTGGCGATGTCGTCGGTCAGAAGGTTTCCTTTGCCATATTCCTTTCCGAGCCGGACCAGCGCTTTTAGAGCGTATTTACATTTTCTGGACATCATACTGGCCTCTCTCTAGTGTGCTTTACCGGCCCAAGGAAGGATATGCCATGCCTCCGGATTTGGCTAATCCCAGCGCATCCACGAATCCGCGAACAAGCGCGGTGAGAAGAACCGACTTCTGCCACGGTGAATTAGTGCAGATCCCTATTCCCTCTCGTCATACGAGATTCAGCGAGAGCCAGGTTGTGGCGCGCGGCTGTCAGATGAGGATGAATTTCCAGCGCTCTGCGAAAGCAGATCGCCGCTTCGCGAAACTCGCCGAGCGACATGTGGCAGAGACCTTGGCCCGACGCGGCTCCAAAGTGATTGGGATTGCGCGAGAGAGTTTGTTCGCAGTCGGTGATGGAACGAACAAAATTCTCTCTCAAGAAGCGCACCGTCGCACGTTTGTTCCAACCTTCGCCAAAATCGGGCGCGACTTCGATGACGCGCGTGAATAACATTTCCGCTTCGTCGAGCTGCCTTCTTTGCATCGCCTCGATTCCAGCGCGAAAGATCCGGTCTGTCTCTGGATCCCCGGAGCGACACCAAATCCGCCACAGAATCGCTTCAGCGGTGGCCGCCAGTGTCGGGTTATCGCCTTTCAATGCCTCGAGAGCTTCTTCTTCGTTCGTGGGGAACACGGCTTCAGATATCTCCAGGGAACGCGCAAGTCAACATAGGCAAATCTAGCAATATGGCACAGCTATGCGTTTCCTACAGAGGGTTGCAGCAGCGCGAAGAACTTTATAACCCAGTAACGTTACTCATCCTCGATGATGAGCCTTTAGAAAACTTCGCTCTCACGCGACGAACCGGACACCCACGATGCCGCTTTCCGCGCCACCTCGTCCAACACTTCATTGTCGGATCGGCCAGAGCTCTTCCGCATGTGAAAAGAGTGGTCGCCTCCTTCAATAACAAAGAGTTCCGCGCGCTTGCCCATCCGGCTACAAAGGGGCCGCAGCAATTCAAGATCGGCTAACGCGTCCCGCGAGCCCTGGAGAAAAAGCAGCGGTAACTTCAACTCCAACAGATCCCGCCCGCGTTCCGCTGAGGGCCTTCCCGCCGCGTGCAGCGGGAACCCGAAGAAGACCAGGCCTCGCACATTCTCCAGCGTCTCTTTCCGAGCTGTCAGCGAAGTGATCCGGCCGCCCATCGATTTGCCGCCGGCAAAAAGAGGCAGGTCCGGCACCTGCTTCTTTGCTGTAGTAACAGCCGTTCGAACGGTTGCGGTTAGAACTTCCTCCGAGTCAGGCCGTTTGATGCCCTTTTCCATGTAAGGAAACTGATAGCGTAGCGTTGCCACGCCGAGGATCGCGAGTTTTTCTGCGATTGCTTCCATAAATTTGTGGCGCATACCCGCGCCGGCCCCGTGCGCAAGCGCGAGCACGGCTTTGGCGCCGCCCGGGTGTAGCAAAAGCCCGGATACCTTACCTCCTTTCTCGCTCACGAAGAAATCAATCTCCTTGGCTGTTGTCTTACTCACGATCGGCGAGCCAATCCTTTTCAGAATTTAACCATGTCCGCGTGCTTTCGGTGCTCGGTCCATCCCGCGATTAAATACCAAACGATCATTAGCGCAGCCACGCCCGACACCGCACCGGCCCAACCGAGGAGATTCGGTATAAACAGAGCGGAGCCCAACTGCGTGAGCAGTTCAGCCTTGAGTAGAATGAGACGCGTCATCGATGCAGCCATCGAAAAGAAAAAAACGGCAACCCAGAGTTTGATATGACCTTCGCCGGCGCGCCAGATCGAGCCTGCGCCACAGCCACCTGCGATGACCATACCGACTCCGAACAGAATTCCGCCGAACAATGCGCCGGCCCAAAAAGATGGGAATACCCATTCGTTGGCATCTTTCAAGTCCGTTGCCTTCAGGATCGAGAACCCGACCATGCTCAGTATGAGCGCCAGCGCCGCCGCTCGCGTGTGTTCGCTTTCACCACTCATGAAGGGCTCACGGAAAGCCCTGACCAGACAAAAGCGTGAGCGCTGAAACACAACGCCCAACGCCACACCAAAGAACAAAAAGATCGCCTGCGGCGCGTAGCCCGCCTGACGGTAAAGAAAGCCGGCGCCAACAAGAACCAAGAGCACAAGAAACCCCATGATGGGCTGAAGCCGGAAAGACTTAGATGCCGAGGCTGTTTGGGGCGGGGCGTCGCACGTAGACTGAAATGGCATTTGCCCCGCGCGTAATATCCTACGGTTCTCCCAAATCAGGTAGCGTGTGCTTAAGTAGGCGCCGATGCCGAGACCCAGCATCATCGCGATACCGCTTAGCGAGAGCGCGGAAAGCGCGCTGAAGAATCCGCCGATATTGCAACCAAAGGAGAGCATTGCCCCCCAACCCATGAGCAAACCGCCCATTCCTCCCTTGAGCAGCTCGGAAGCGGGCGCGGATCGAATGGCGAACTCGCGGCTGAGCAGAGCCGCGGCCAAACCACCCAGAAGCACACCGAGATTCAGAACCGAACCGGAATAGAGAAATGAGGGTAGGAGATCTGGTTGATGGATAATGCCGACCGACTGAAACAACCAGTCACCCCAGTTACGAACGCCATCCGACGCGGTCCATGGTCGGTCGAAGGCAAAAAGGAAGACGTTGAGGGAGGCGATAACCAAAGCCGACGGGATCACCGCCCAAGAACGGCCAAAGATCTTTTCCCGTTGCTCGCTGAGAAAGTCGCCGAATGCCTTGGGCGAATCAGCCATAGAGTGAAAACATTACTTCATCCAGGACGATACCGGCTCGCCCGTGAAAATTTACCGAGAGTTTAGATATCCACGGAGACAAAGGAGAAATAAGGAGCACAAGTTCTAGGAGAATTTGACGTCCGCGTTGCCCTCGTAAGTCTTCCCGGTCGTATCAGAGAACGCCACGGTGAGCTTTCCCGGCCGATCCACTTTGAGGGAAAAGGTAAAGATCGGATTCTGGCTGATCGCTTGCGTCGTCTCCGCTCGCATGACTTCTTTGCCGTTGTAGTTCACTGCGACGGCGTGAAGGAAGTTATAATTCTTGCGGATGATGTTCCCCTGCTTGTCCCGCTGGACGAGCTCCATGGGATGGATAACCAGACTGCGCACGCGTATCACATCGCCCTGCTTAATTGCGGACGGAAGACGGATGCTGACTCGACCTATTTCTGCCATAGGCTATGCCCAATAGTTTGGCTGGTTCATCCAGCCGGCGGCAGGTCACAACCACTCATCGTCACTCTGACGTTCTTACTGACGGCGTAGAGAGTTCCATCACTCATTTCCGCCACCGCCCGTACGTCGGTCGTGGTGGCCAAACGAATGCTGGTGGCGACAAATGCCTTTCCGGCATCGGGGGTGAAAGAGAACTTCGCAAGCATTGGACGGCGGTTTCTGTCGGCGATGATATAGATATGACTGACATGAGCCGCACCGCTCAACGGCAAGTTGGAGTCCACGGTTACGGCAACATTGCTGCCGTCCTCAGCAATCAGCGGCAATTCCATCCTGATCTTGCCGTCGCCCGAATTGAGCGGCCGGTTGCCAAAGAGGCGCTTCAACGTCGCTTCAACAGCTTCATCGGGCAATGGAATCCCCAAGGAACTCGTCTGTGCTGAGGCTTCGAGACCGAACAAAAACCCGGCAGCCGTCGCCGCTAGCGCAGCCACGGCACCGACAGCGCGGAGAAACGCGCGCCTGCTCAAATCCGCCGCTTCCTCGGTCCTGTATTTGTTTGTCATCGCCACGATCTCACTCTGAGCAAATCTATTCGATCTGCGGTTCCGATTCAATACGATCGAGTTTTCGGTAGTGGTTCAGTTTGGGAAAATTTGTAGGGGCGATCCCCTGTGGTCGCCCTCAGCAGGGCAAGCACGGGGGCTTGCCCCTACGTCGGCACGTCGTTGAAATTGAATTGCACCACTACCGAGTTTTCAATTAGCTTGACAGCTGCCGAGCCCTTCAGGTATCTAACCAGTCACTCGAATGTCGATCAGCCATTCAGGCGAGGGAAAGCATGAAAGAGATGACGCGAAGACATTTTCTCAAAGCTTCCGGCGTTGGCGCCGGCGTCTTGGTCACCGGCGGCTTGACCACCTACGCCGCCGAGGCAAAACGCCGCGTCGTGGTCATCGGTGGAGGTTGGGGCGGCGCGACGGCGGCAAAGTATATTCGTCTGACGGATCCGTCGATCGAAGTGACGTTGCTCGAACCCAACAAGGAGTTCATTTCCTGCCCGTTCAGCAATCTTGTCTTGAGTGGTGTCGAATCACTTAAGAATTTG
>DASQUN010000552.1:0-3806 GCA_035641275.1 Candidatus Udaeobacter sp.
TCATCCTCTCGTAAAATGAGATGCTCCTCGCCGTCAAGTTTGATTTCAGTGCCAGAATACTTCCCAAAGAGGATTTTATCCCCCGACTTAACACCCAAGGGAATAACCTTCCCATCATCATGTCGTCCCGGTCCTACGGCAACGACCCGACCTTCCTGAGGCTTTTCCTTGGCAGTGTCGGGAATGATGATGCCGCCCTTGGTCTTTTCCTCCTCTTCAATTCGCTTAACAATCACCCTATCGCGTAGGGGACGAATCTTAGTCGCCATGACACCCTCCTCGAATAAAACGTAGATTTAGATATCCAAAAAGAAAGTTGAACGCAGCAAATTTAACTTCACAAATCCAATCGTCAAGGGGGACTCGAGAAAATTCCCGAAGATTCTACTTCCCGGATGCCTTATCCGGAGGTTCGGCAAGGCTTCTAACGTAGGCCATTAGGTCTCGGATCTGCTTGTCACCAAGTTGACTTCCCCAACCAGGCATCATGGCGGACTTGCCGACGGCACCACCCCCCTGAGAGATTATATCCGTCAGGAATTTGTCCGAAAACTGGTTCATCACCGCTCCGTTCGTATGGTCGGCTGGTTTCACCGGGAGTGATCTTGCCGCCATTCCGTCCCCTTTTCCTTTATCGCCGTGGCACGTTGAACAGTAGGTGGCATAAAGTTTCTTACCCTCGGCCTGGTTCTGTGCCCAGGCGAATTCGCTATTTTGAAAGATTAAGAGACCGACGCCAAATAGCCCAAAAATGCTTTTACCCATGAGTAGTTTGTGCTCCCACACATATTTTCTTTCTTGTAGCAAATAAAAACTACAAACAACAGAGCTTCGGTCCCGTTGGCCAAAGTCAGCAGCTATCCATTAAAAGGAAACGGTGATAGAAATAAAATTTTGGGAGGTACTTATGATTAAGATCTGGGGCAGGACAGATTCGTCCAACGTGCAGAAAGTGCTTTGGTGTTGCGGTGAACTGGGTCTCGATTTCGACCGTGTAGATCTCGGTGGCAAATTTGGCGGCAACAAAGAAAAATCCTATCTCGATATGAATCCAAACGGGCTGGTGCCAACAATCCAAGACGGGGACTTCGTGCTTTGGGAATCGAATAGTATCATGCGATATCTTTTAGAGAAGTATGGCCAGGGGAGGCTACTCCCACCCACACCGGAAGGCCGAGCTAGCGCTAATCGATGGATGGATTGGCAGCTTACGACTCTGGGGCCTTCCATTGTGCCTCTATTTTGGACCCTGATTCGGACGCCGCAGGAAAAACGCGATCCCAATGTCGTTAACAGTGCACTGGAGAAAACCAGCAACGCATGGAAAATCGTCGATCAGCAGCTTACCAGAAGTCCCTATGTCGCCGGCGACGCGTTGACTCTCGGCGATATTCCCCTCGGGGTTTGGGCGTACCGCTGGTACAACTTAGCCATTGAGCGACCAAGATTTGCGCAGATCGACGCCTGGTATAAGCGACTTTGCCAGCGGCCGGCGTACCAGAAGCACATTATGATCCCGGTAACCTAAAGGGCATTTAGGCTGCTTGTGCTGGCTTCGATTGCAACTGGATTGTGCGGGCTATACTGAGTGCTTCAGGACTAGGTATATCCTTGCGCTAACCGTAGCGCCGCTTGCTACCGGCTAGATTGACTGATGAGTTGATCTGATCTTAGGACATTACGGAACCGAACTGAAAGGAGAACACAGGAGTCATGAGCGAGCCGTGCTCTGCTCGTTTATTCAGTGGCGCGAACGCGACCGCTAGGATTGAACTTCCGCCGCAAAGTCTGAGGCTATAAGTTTTTCTCTTTCAAACGGTTGAGCAGGTCATCGAAGGACCCGCGTGTAAGAATCCGGTTAAACTGCGAGCGATAATTCCCAATAATACTGACGTCCTCGACAACGACATCGTAGATCTTCCATTGACCTCCCACGCGATGGAGCCGGTAGTTGACGGACGTCGGCTCGCCTTTCCCAGGAACGATCTTGGTATCCACTTGCGCCGAGTTCTTTTCTATCGATTCATGCACGAACAGGACCTTCTCGTCTTTATAAGATTCAATTCTACCGACGTATGCGTTGCCAAGAAAATCAGCGAATGCCGCAATAAATTCATCTTGACGGCCAGTCACACGATTCCAATGCTTACCCAATGCCTGCTTGGCCATCTCGGGCCAATCAAAACGCGGCATTAAAGTGTCCCGCAGCATTGCTCTACGATCGGATTCGCTTCCATTGGAAGAGCCGTTTACAGCCACCAACACCTGCTGAATTGTTTCCTTTATCTGCTCGGTCGGCGTGCTGGCGAAAACCTGAGGTGCTCCCAGCCATGTGATCAACATAAAACCGAAAATTCTCATTCTCATTGCTGACCCCTCCATTAGCCGCAGGGCTATAGACGCAATCATAGGGCCAACTGGAAGCGCAACGTGGGCGGTTCAGGCTGGTAATATTAAAGGCCTTTCTGAAGATGCGATATCGGGTGGAGGGCAAAAATCCGCGAAAAACGGTATCCGTGGGAGAAAATTGAACGGAGCAGGATATCTGAAGAGGCTGCGAATCTATCTTACAAAAAAACTCAGGGATTGCCTTGTGTAATGAGCCAGGGGAGAAAAATAGACGCCGAGAACAATCGTCAGAACCGTTAGCGGGATGAGCAGAGTAAAATTGCTCCCCGCCACGGATACCTGCCCGTCGCTTGGCGCGGGAAAGTCGAGGAACATCGTCTTTACCACTTTAGCGTAGTAGTAAAGCGAGATGACGCTGTTGACGATCGCCACCACGGCAAGCAAAACAAAGGCACCGCCTTCCTTCAACACGGCTGCGAACAAAAAGAACTTGCCGATAAATCCCGCAAAGGGTGGAAGACCCGTGAGCGAGAATAGGAACACCGCAAGGCATGCTGCGGGAATGACGGCGCCTCGCCAAGCAAGACCGCGGTAGGTTTCGATTTCCTCGTTGCCGGTGGCGTTAGCGATCATGACCACGACGAGGAACGCGCCGAGATTCATAATGAGATAGACCACGACGTAGAACAGAATCGCCGTCAAGCCATCGTTGTTGAGCACGGCCAGTCCCATCAGCATGTACCCCGCGTGAGCGATGCCAGAGTAGGCCAACATGCGCTTGAGATTTTTCTGGTTCAACGCGCAAAGATTGCCGAGCGTCATCGTGACCATGCTGACAAACAGCAGAACGTGCGGCCATTCCACTCCAGACACAGACGCCCAGTCACCTCCGGGAACCATACGCGAGACCGCCGGGAAAAAGAAACGAACCATAATCGCGATACCCGCGGCATTGGACGCGACCGAGAGGAATGCCGTGAACGGCGTTGGCGCGCCCTGGTATACGTCGGGAGACCACATGTGAAACGGTACGAAAACGATCTTGTAACCGAAGCCGGCCATGATGAACACCAACGCCATAAATAAAGTGACTCTGCTGACTTCGTTTCGTGCGAGAACTTGGTGAATTGCGGCATAATCGAGGCTACCGGTCATGCCGAAGATCCAGCTCATCCCATATATCATCGTGCCCGAGGCCACGCCGCCGTAAATAAGGTATTTCAGCGCCGCCTCACTGGAGCGCCGGTTGTGAGGTAAAAATCCGGTGAGCACGTAAGAAGTCAAACTGACCAACTCCAATGAGAGATAAGCGGTTAATAAATTGCTTGCCGAGGCCATGAAGAACATGCCGAGGGCGGAGGTCAAAAGCAGGGTGTAATACTCGCCTTGGTGTACTTGCCGTATTTCATGGCTGCCCAGGGATATCCAAATAGTCAAAATGGTTGCCGTCAACGCGA
>DASQUN010000553.1:0-7829 GCA_035641275.1 Candidatus Udaeobacter sp.
GAGCCGAATACACGGTAGACTTCCTTCCCAAGGTTAAAATCGAAATCTTGGCACCGGATGAAATGGCGCCAAAGATCGTCGAGGCTATTCTCGAGTCTGCGCAGACGGGAAAGATTGGCGACGGTAAGATCTTTGTCTCGACTGTCGAAGAAGTGATCCGGATTCGGACAAACGAGAGAGGCGAAGAAGCGATCAGCTAGGTTCCGCTTTCGCTACAAGCTGATTATCATCGGGAAAAAACCTCAGCATGGCTAGTTCTCAACTGCCATGGCTGAGGGTTTGTTTTTGCTCGCAAATGTTGGGTGAGCGCGAAACACGAACACTGTGACGAACAATTCAGAGCGTCACCGTGAGGGTTATGGCTTCTTTTTCTCTGGAGTCTCTTCGCCCGGCTGTTTACCCGGTTCAAACCCCCCTACCTCGTGATAAACGACTTTTTTCTCCTCTTCGAAGGCCCTAACGGTCGGAACCTGACCTGGCAAGCCGAGTTTTTTCCATTCAGCGACCACCTTCTCATAAATTTCCCTTCGCAGCGTAGTCCGTTTTGAAAAGACCGGCAGGTGACGATGCTCTTTGCAAGCATTAATCAGCGCTTTCGAGCCGTAGGGCCGCTTTTCCGGCGGATTTTGGGTCGGATCGAGCCAGGTACTCCAGGTGTTGCGTAGAATATCGATATCATCGATCGGATTGCAGCGGCTGCTCATCGCCCAGATCACTTGATCCATGTCGGTCGGATCAACATCTTCATCAACGGCAATGATCCATTTCGTGTAATACGCGCCACCCGGCACCTGCGCCGCGAGGGCAAGTACCTGCGCTGCATGACCGGCATAACGCTGCTCCATGCTGATCGCAGTCATGCCGAAGCCCCCCGCAGCCGCAGGATGCGCATATACGCCGACGATACCGGGAATGCCAAGCTTGTCGAGGTCGTCCCAAATGCGCGCCGAGCGAATAACCGAGAAAAAACCGCTCTGTTCGTTGGACGGGTAATCCGCCATCAGCGCGTTAGTGAGAATCGGATTGCTGCGATAGTGAACCGCTGTTACCTCGACGAGAGGACAGCCGGCCTCGGGTCTGCCATAGTAGCCGGGAAATTCTCCGAAAGGCCCTTCGCTCTTTACTGAGTTTGGCCTGATCATTCCCTCGATGACGAATTCGGCATTGGCCGGCAGCAGCAGGCCGGTAGTCTTGCCTTTAACCACCGGGATAGGCTCGCCCTTCACGCTGCCGGCGAATTCGTACTCGGACACGTTCTTCGGAAAAGTTTGAGAACCGATAACCATGAATAAAGGATCGATACCCCATGCCGCGGCGACCTCAACGGGTTTACCCATCTGCCATGAGCGAGTGATGTGAAGGCGCGCGTCCTTACCGGGCGAAAGATACAGTCCTACTTCATTCTTGCCTTGCAACATCATGCGGTACGTACCGACGTTCAAGTAGCCCGAGTCCGGGTCCCGTGTGATGACCGCATCGGCCGTTCCAGCGTAGCGCCCACCATCCAAAGCCCAATGTCTGGGGATTGGCAACTGGGTCAAATCGATTTTTTCCCCGCTGACGCTGTTCTCGTAGAACGGGGCGTGTGACTGCGATACTTCGCGCGGCGGCTTTCGATCGCGGAATTTGTCTTTCACACGGCGGATGAGTTCAAGCGTGGGCATATCCGGCGGTTCTTCCAGCGTAAGCGCGATCCGGCGCAGGCTCGGGCCTAAAATGTTCCAGAGAAGTCTAGCTTTGTACGGGCTGTGTTCGTAGCCCTTGACCGACTCAAAAAGGATCGCCGGCGAAGGATTCTGCTTGGCTACGAGATAACTCACCGCGCTCATCTCTTCCTCACAGCTGACGGGCTCTTTCACACGGACAAGGTCTCCCATCTTTTCCACTCGATCCAGCCAATCGCGCAGGTCTTGGATCGCGGGACCCTTGGCCCCCTGTTCCATCATCTTCTCTTCTCTTTTTGCCATCGATCTATCCTCCAAAACTAATCATGGCCGCGCATCCGCGCCGTTAGAGTTTGCCGCCCCTGGGTAAGAGTGACTTAAAGTACGCGAAGGCATCATAGGAGCGGTACACCATATTCTGCTTCATGTAATCGATATCCCTTTGAGGCATCGTGACAGATTCACCGACAGAGCTGGCTACCCATTGCATGTACGCCGTACGTTCCAAGTAGATTGCATGGACCGTAGCATATTCCAGGCTGTCACCAACCACAACAATGCCATGACCTTGCAGCAGCATAGCCATTCGATCGCCCAGCGTGTGGCAGATTTCCTTACCGTCCTGCACCGTGTAGATCAGTCTTGGACTCGGAAAAATCGGTGTCTCAGGTGCGAATACCGCCGCTTGATTATAAATCGGCCGGAGCGGAACGCCCGCGACGGAAAAGGCAGTGGCCAATGTCTGGTGTGTATGAACGACCGAATTAACATCCGAGCGAGCGTGGTAAATGGCGGCGTGAATCATCGTTTCTCGGGGAGGAAGCTTCAGCTTGGTGACCTGCCGTTGGTTGCCGGCTTTAGCCCAGTTCTGTTCGCAGACTTTCATATATTCGTCAATATCGACCAGGACAATGTCCTTTGCGGAAATCGCTCCCAAAGGCGCCAAGACCGGCTTGATGAAAAATTTTCGCGTGCCGGGAATCCTGGCGCTAACGTGACCATGGTAATCAGCCAATCCTTGATGGAACATGATGCGATTACCCAGAGCGACTTTTTTCTTTAGTTCTTCGAGATTTTTCTTACCGATTTTCACCAGGATTTTCCTTTCTAGCTCAGTAGGGGACTCGTTCAACCGGTTGCTCTTTGGCGACCGTGGAGTTCTTTCCAAGATCTTGCCAATGAATGTTCATCCAATTCCACTGCCCTGGATACGCTCGCACCGTCTGTTCGAGCCACTGCGTGATTCGCAACGTGTTTTCTCGAATTTCTGCCTTGGTGCGTTCAGCGCGGACGAGTTGGAGCTCCGGCTCGATGACGAGCTTCAAACCACGATCACCACGTACAAGGTACACCGGCACGACAGCGGCCCCGGTCCGCAAGGCGAGGGTTGCTGGCCCCCGGCGAGCAAGGACGGTATGGCCGAAAAATGGGACGTGAATCCCACTTCCGCCGCGATGCTCATCGGCGATCATAATCGCCAGCCCATTACTTCTCAGGACTCGGCCGAGCTCCCGTAACGCATCTCGGCGCGGCCGAGCATGGATCGTCTTTTGTTGGACTTTGGCTCTGTAGTCATCCATGAATTTGGCGAACTGGCCATTATTCGGTTGGTTGACCAAAACGTGGACGGAGTAGCCTTCGAGCGCTAGGCGTGAGCCGATCAGAAAAAAGTTCCCGAGATGCGCGCTAAGGACGATGACACCTTTTCCTTTGTTGATGGCGGCATCTAAATTTTCCCGCCCGATGATTGGGATTTCTGAGCGCCATTCGTTGCTGGACATCACCAGACCGACACCGATTTCGACGAAGTCACGAAAAAAATTCTGGAGCGATTGGCGGACGATCTCGCGAGTCGCTGTTCCATCTAAGTGTGCGCCCAAGGCAACGCTTAGGTTCCGCAGCGACCGGGTCCGAAAACCGCGAAATAAATAGAATCCTATACTGGCCAGCATGTCTGCAAAATCGTATAAGCACTGCCGCGGCAAAAGCCTTACCGCAAGACAGCCGGCGTGTAGACCAATCCGCGTGGCCAAATAGGCTAATCTTTCGCTAAACCACTGCGTCACTGAGCTTTGTTGGTTCCTTCGACCAGGAGAATGGCCTAGGTTTAAGGTAGGCCAATCTACGACACTTTGACCTTGCTCGCAAGGGTGCAGTCGTGACTTTTTGATCTTCCCATAGGCAAAAAAAGCTCTTAGAAACCAGGATGTTATAGGCCATTAATGGGATCTAAACCGATTCCGCCCTGTTTGTATTGCGGCTCAATTGTGCTAAAAATCGTGACTAGTGGCCAAAGGTATGTACGATGCGGATGATTTTGCCTCCTTTGAAAGAGCGTCGGGTTGTCGATCGCCTGCTTTCGACTTTTTTCCGTGAGTACAAATCCCAGGATTTCAAGAGAGCCATATCGCTTCTTTGCCGCTTTTATCACTTAAAAAACCCTAAGGTTGACTGGTTCGAGTACATTGACTGGGGTAAGACTGCTGGCAAGACTTATGAAAACGGGCAGGTCTATTTGATTCATCCGGAAAACTGGAAAAACGGAAGAAAGTACAACTCGGAACGGAGATGGATCAACACGGTTTACCATGAGATGGGCCATTACGTGTTTTGGGCAGATGCGGAAAACAAGGCGGACAAGTTTGCTTTTCGTATGGTCAGAGGTTTGAACAACCACCACAAGTAGCTGCGATGTGTTACGGAGAAACCAATCGATTCTCGCCGGGCTAATTCATGGACTATAAAGAGACATTAAACCTCCCTAAGACGCAATTCCCCATGCGGGCAAATCTTCCGCAGAATGAACCGAAACAGGCGGAAAAATGGGAACAGGAGCGATGCTATTTTCAAATTCTTGAAGCCAACAGGGGGCAACCGAAATTTGTCCTGCACGATGGCCCTCCCTATGCCAATGGCAATATTCACATCGGCCACGCGCTCAACAAGATCCTCAAAGACATGATCGTAAAGTACCAGGCGATGACTAGTCACGCCGCACCTTATGTCCCCGGTTGGGACTGTCACGGCCTGCCGATCGAACTACAGGTCGAGAAGAATCTCGGTCGGGTCAAGAAGCTAGCGATGAGCAAGGTGGAGATTCGGCGGTTGTGCAAGGACTATGCTGAAAAGTACATCTCAATCCAGAGGGAAGAGTTTAAGAGACTCGGCGTCTTAGGCGATTGGGAGCATCCCTACCGAACGTTGGACCCTTCCTACGAGGCTCAGGAGATTCGCGAGCTCGGAAAGATCGTGGCATCAGGCGCGCTTTACCGGCAAAAGAAGCCGGTCTACTGGTGCGCTTCGTGCGTCACGGCGTTGGCCGAAGCGGAAGTCGAATACGAAGATCACACCGCGCCTTCAATTTACGTCAAATTCCAGGTCAAGAATCCAAACGGCAAATTTACTCCAGATCCGGCGGGAACTTATTTTGTAATCTGGACCACCACCCCATGGACGCTGCCGGCTAACCAGGCTATCGCGGTGCATCCCAAGTTCATCTATCGGCGGGTTAAGACACCTCAAGGCGAACTCATTCTGAATCAAGAGTTGATTTCTAATGTAATGAAAGCCGTTGGATTTGAACCCAATGACTACGAAGTGGCTGACGGAGCTTGGACGGGTGAAGAGCTGGCCGGCGTCGTTTGCCGACATCCGTGGATGGACCGGGATTCAAAAGTCATTCTCGGCGAATTCGTCACCCAGGATCAAGGAACGGGTTGCGTGCACATCGCTCCCGGGCATGGACAAGAAGACTATGAAGTCGGCCTGCGCTACGGCCTTGAGGTCATGACACCGGTGGACCCGGAGGGAAGATTCACAGCCGAGGCCGGCGATCTCCAGGGCGAGTCCGTCTTTAAAGCCGACGCGAGAATCATCCAGAAGCTCCGGGAAGCCGGCGCGCTGCTCAAGGAAGGAAGGCTCTCGCACAGTTATCCCCATTGTTGGCGCTGCAAGAAGCCGGTGATTTTTCGCGCCACCGAACAATGGTTTATCTCGATAGAAAAGAAGGGACTTCGACAAGCAGCGCTGGGCGCTATCGATAAGGTGCAATGGATCCCACCCTGGGGCAAAGATCGTATTCGCGGCATGCTCGAAAGCCGCCCCGACTGGTGTATTTCCCGCCAGCGCTCCTGGGGCGTGCCGATTCCCGCCGTGTACTGCAGGAAGTGCAATGACGTCATTTTGAGCCAGGAGCTCTGCGAGCACGTTGCTTCAGTTTTCGAAAAAGAAGGTTCGGATGCTTGGTTTAACCGGGAGCTGATGCAGCTTGTGCCGGCGAGCCTCACCTGCCCGCGCTGCGGCGGACGGGATTTCTCCCGAGAAGAAGATATTTTAGATGTTTGGTTCGACTCCGGCGTTAGCCACGCTGCCGTAGTGGAACGAGATCCGCGGCTCGGCGGCAAGGCTGATATGTACCTTGAAGGCAGCGACCAACACCGTGGCTGGTTTCACACCGCGCTATTGACCTCGGTGGCAACACGGAACCAAGCTCCCTACGAAAGCGTGCTGACTCATGGTTTCACTCTCGATGGCAAAGGGCGGAAGATGTCCAAATCCCTGGGCAATGTCATTGCGCCGCAGGAGATCATGAAAAAATTCGGCGCGGAGATTTTGCGCCTCTGGGTGGCGGCGGAAGACTACCGGGAAGATGTTCGAATCTCCGACGAAATTCTTAATCGGCTGGTGGAAGCCTACCGCAGGTTAAGAAACACCGCGCGTTTTCTCATCAGTAACCTTTATGACTTCGACCCGGAAAAGGATACCGTGGAGAGCCAGGATCTGGATGAATTGGACCGCTGGATCCTTCATCGAACCCAGAAGGTTCTCGGTCGTTGCCGCGAAGCCTACGACAAATATGAATTCCATGTCGTGTATCACACTCTGAACAATTTCTGCAGCGTCGACTTGAGCGCCCAATATTTAGACATCGTCAAAGATCGTCTTTATTGTGAAGCAACCAAATCAAGAAAGAGGCGAGCAGGCCAAACTACCCTTTACCGAATCTTGGATGTTTTGGTTCATTTGATGGCGCCGATTCTTTCGTTCACTGCGGAAGAGATCTGGGGACAGATGCTCGGCAAAGAGCGACGACCGGCGAGTGTCTTCTTGTCACCAATTCCATCCGCGAATCCTCAGCTTGAAGATCAGGAACTCGCCGATAAATGGGACAGAGTGTTTAAGGAACGCGCGGAGGTTCTCAAGGCCTTGGAGGCTGCAAGAACGGCCGGAATCATCGGCCATTCGCTTGATGCCCAGGTCCTGGTTTTCAGTAGCGATGGAAAGGCAGCATCCGCACTGAAGCAAATCCAGCGGACTGATCAAAGAAGGGCCGAAGATTTATTGATTGTGTCACAGCTCGCGACCGAGGGCGGAGAGATGCCATCTTACGTATGGGAATTAGAAGAAGCGCGGCGCCTTCAAAAGGCAGGATCGTCAGCTCCAGTTCACGACAATGGCCGCGAGGGCTGGGCCTACTACAGCGAGCTTTTGGACAGTGTGATTGCTGTTTTCAAGGCCCGCGGCGGAAAATGCGAGCGCTGCTGGAAATACGATACTCTCACCGGGAGCGACGAGCCCCATCCCAATGTTTGTGCGCGCTGCGCTGAAGTTCTGAGATCCGGAGTTTCGGCTTGACCGCCAAATACAAACGAGTCTCGGGCTGGCTAGCGTTCATTTTGGTGGCGGATCAGCTGACCAAGTTCATCGTTGATCGAACGATGCCGCTCAATCATTCCATCCCGGTCATTGATGGTCTGTTCAATCTAACGTACATCCGCAATACCGGCGCGGCGTTTGGTATCTTAGCCGGAAGCGCGGCTGCGTTTCGATTACCCTTTCTGCTGCTTTTTTCGCTTTTGGCGATCGGGTTCATTTTCATGATGCTCAGACGCTTGCCGGATAGAGAGATAGGCCTCATCACGGCCTTGTCTTTTATCCTCGGCGGAGCCGTCGGCAATCTGATCGATCGAGTCCTCTACGGGGAAGTAATCGATTTCTTGGATTTCTACTGGTCGACCTATCATTGGCCGGCATTTAACTTGGCGGATAGTTTTATTACCGTTGGGGTCGGCATCACAATGTACTATTTGATCCAGGCCAAAGGCGCTGACCCTTTTGCTTCGAACTAATCCGTTTTCTTCAGCACGACTATCGTAGAGCCCCAAC
>DASQUN010000554.1:0-3078 GCA_035641275.1 Candidatus Udaeobacter sp.
CGAACGGCACGGGAACAAGAGCTGCAATGGTTCCCACAGAAACGGCTCCGAGCGAACCGAATCCCCGATCCAAAAAGAACAGACTCATGGCGCGCCCCAGGAGATGCGACGGGCATTCTTCCTGAATGATGGCGCGCGCCAGCACCCGGTAACTCATCTGCATCGCGCCGATCGCGGCGAGCAGTAGGATCGAGAGCAGCATGGAACGGCAAACCGCGAAGAAGAATATGGCTCCCGCGTAAATGAGACTGGCTCCGAGGAGTAGCCGTCTCATGCGCCTTAATCTCGTATGCGTGGACAACAAAAAACTGATTGCTACCGCGCCGACACCGGGAGCCGACACGAGGATTCCGTAGCCGCTCGGGCCGACGTGTAGGACCTCCTGGGCGAAATAGGGCAAGAACTGGGAGTACGAAATCCCGAAGAAGCCATTGGAATAGGTTGTCAGAACCGTCGTCAAGACCCGCCGGTTTTGCCGGAGGTAAGAGACTCCTTCGACGATATCCTTCAGCCACTCTCCCCCGCGGCGGCCGATCGACGCCGCCGGCATACGCATTCTGTAGAGCGTTACCAACATCCAGACGATCGTCAGCGCCTGGATCAACAAACAATAGCCTGCGCCGATCAAGGTGAGAAGTAGACCGCCGATGGAAGGGCCGATGATTTTGGTCAGGTTGTGCGTGGCCGAGTGTAGCGCAAGCGCGCTGACAACGGCTTGTTGAGGCACCAGCGAGACGACCAGAACCTGTTGCGCAGCGGTGCTGAAGGAGCTGACGATAGCCATGAAGAAAACCAGGGCCACGATGTGCCAAAACTGGATCGAGCCGGAGAAGACCAAAAATGCAAAGACCAGAACTTGCAGAAGATTGAGCACTCGGCTCACGACCAACAGTTTGAGACGATCCATTCGGTCGGCAATGACCCCGCCGATCGGCCCGAAGACGAAACGCGGCGCAAACTCAAAAAATCCGATCAACCCCAGATAAAAGGCCGACTGCGTGAGTTCCCACACCAGCCAGTTCTGGACTACGAAATGAATGTACTCACCGGTTTCACTCGGAAGGTAGCCGCTAGTGAAGAGACGAAACTCGCGATGACGCAACGCCGGAGGGATTTTCACCGAGATGGCTCGGCCTCTGAGTATAGTGATAAAGGCTACCGGACGCAAAGCAGTCGGAAACTCCACACCAGCGGATCCGTGGTAAAGATCGTGACCGCGGCAGATTTCGTCTATTTCTCACGCTAAAGAAGTCTAAGGTGCGTGTATTGCCAGGAGCCGATCGTGACGATTGCGGCAGAAGGAGATTCGCTACAGCCAAGATACCCGTGGCGAGAGCTATCGTGCGCGTGAGCGGCGGAAAATTTATGAGCGCCAATAGAAGGCTAGAGTCGTTTCGCCGCGATTTGCTTACTTCTAACGGGGTGGTATCCGGGCAATACTACCGAATGCTCAGGAGGGTCTTGTGAAATCATTTCTGCCCGAGGCGTTTGAGCTCCGTGCTGGCGCCGTGAGATTCATAGAGGTGTGATGGGCAGTCTTTTTCCGCGGCCCGCAGTAACGCAATCGCTACCGTGACGTTGGCTCTGAGCAGCCTGGCCTCACCGGCATGGAAGTTCGCCGCGCAGATCTTTTCGCTCTTCTTCTTCGGATCGGCATCGTTGGCCGCTGCGAACATCGCCTTCTCGTCGATTTTCCCGAGGTGAAAATCGATGATCGGCGCCGGCCAGGGGCGCTCCTTAAGCTTTGCCGCGTGGACTTCCATCTCGCGAGCAGCGGCTAGCGCGTTTCCTATCTTGGCCTCCACCAGGTAACGAAACAGGATTACTCGGATGTCATCCGAATCCGACTGCATGTATTTCTCAAATGTCTCGGCGCTTTGTGTCATGTGGCCCAGGTAGAAGAACAGGAAACCCTTGGAACGCTCTGAGACGAATTTTGGATCTACTTGTGTGGCAGCTTCATAATCGGCGAGCGCCCGCTCATACTGACGGTTTTCCAATAACGCGTTGGCCCGCCTTGCGAGCGCGGGCCCATAGTTGGGTTGTAGACCTATCGCTCGATCGTAATCTCGAATGGACTGGTCATAGGCGCTCTTGTTGAAATATGCGAGGCCGCGGTTGCTCAGGGCGATCGCCAGCTCTTGATCCGAAAGCTGGCCTGATTCAATAGCTCCCGTGCAATAATCGATCGAAAGATCAGCATCGCTTGATTTGGTTTCGGTCGCGCACTTCTTAGGATCGTCATTTGCGCCTGCCGGAAACCTATCTACAAAAAAGAGGAGGGCAATTAACAACAACAATATCGATCTCAACATACGAACTCCCAATGTCGGTATTCGGTTGCGAGCAATGGTCATGCCAGCAAACTGGAACGTTTTCAGCCTTGGCTGGCGAACTGCAACCGGAAGGAAATGGGAATTTACGAGACTTACTTGGAAACTAAGAAATTGCTTGGGAAGTCGTTCTACGATGACGTCACCTGTTTTTTCTTTTACGTGAACGTAATTGTCCGGTGCCGCCAGGAAATGGCACTTATGAAGGCGCAGGCTCTTCGGGCGTTAGCGTCGCGTTAGCTGCTTCTTTGAGGGACCCTGGCAGCCGGCCTTAGGAATGGTTCCGAAAGGTGAGTCGTTGGTGAAAGGCCAGCAGCGCCGGGCGAATTGACTCGCCGTTCTTCTCCAGCTAACTTCCTGAATAATAAAACGCCGCGTGACTTTATGTATCGTTGGTATTTCTTTCTCTGCTGGGCGCTGCTGTGCGGTCTCGTTGTTTTCAGGCCGACGCCGCTCCATGCCGCTGCCTCCGCGCCCTCTGAAAGGGACGGACCAGCCATCATTCGAAATATTCCGTATCCTGGCGCCGCCAAGGGTGACCGTCGCCGGAGCTTGGATCTCTATTTGCCGGTTGACTCAGGTCGGAAAACACCGCTACTGATCTTCGTGCACGGCGGTTTTTGGTTGCTACCCGACGACGACTACCGCATCGGTCAGGCCGTTGCCGACGCGCTGGTTCGCGACGGTGTCGCGGTCGCGCTGCTCCGTTATCGCTTGGCTCCCGACTCACAGCATCCGACGCAGG
>DASQUN010000555.1:0-3456 GCA_035641275.1 Candidatus Udaeobacter sp.
TGCTTCGTCGTCTTAACTCCCTGGGCGACCTTATGATGGCGACGTCACCTTTTTTAACGTAACGGTTCGACGGCAGCGTCGCCATCATAAGGTCGCCCAGGGAGTTAAGACGACGAAGCAGGTCGGCGTCGATCTTCAGCAATCCCGAGATTTCCGCTACCAAATTGATTCTTCCTTCACTCGGGTCTGTCAGTTTCAGATTCGGCCCGGCGGCGGCTTGCGCAAGTCGGCGTGCCGCATCCTCTTCGTGCAGCTCGTCTTTCTCAAGCTCCATCACGTAAAGATGTCGTTTGCCGACATCCAGCAGTTTGGAAATATCCTCGGTACGGACGATGTGACCGCGCCGAAAGGCAGGACCTTTGTGCTTCCCGGGGACGATTTCGGTAATGTCGTGGGCGAGCGGCATCCCGACTGCTTCTTCAACTGGAATAACCTTGAGCATGTCCGATGACTCCTGAAATTTTTAGCGGTCTCTGGCCTTCAGACCGGCCAACATCCTCCCACCACGGACTTTTTTTGTCTAGCATCCCCGTGGTAAAGAAGCTAGACCCTTGATCCAGCCAGAGAGACGAGCGCAATAACGGCTGACGCACGACAGTCGCAAAAAGATCCCGGCCAAAGGGGTGTTTATGCAGGCGCAGAGGCGCCTCAAAAAGCGACGGCGAAAATCAATGCATTGTAAATTCGCCGGGATTGCTGGACGAGGTAGCGGAAGATTATGAATGAGCACGCTGAAACTCCCAAACATAAACTTCTGCGTGGTCAAAGTGAAGGCTCTGTTCTAGAAGTCCTTGCCATCTCAACGCGATTAGGACTGACCTCATTTGGCGGCCCCATCGCTCACCTCGGCTACTTCCATGAGGAGTATGTAAAGCGCAAAAAATGGATTGATGAACAAAGCTACGCAGACCTCGTGGCTCTCTGCCAGTTCCTACCGGGCCCGGCCAGTAGTCAGGTCGGCATGGCGATCGGGATTGCGCGCGCAGGCCTCCTCGGGGGGCTGGCCGCCTGGTTCGGATTCACTTTGCCTTCCGCTCTGGCGCTCATCGCCTTTGCGTTCGGAACTGGGGCTTTTGCGAACGCGACGGATGCAGGATGGTTGCATGGTCTGAAAGTCGTAGCGGTTGCGGTTGTCGCTCAAGCGGTTTGGGGCATGGCCCGCTCTCTCTGTCCGGATCGTGAACGAGCAACGATTGCCATTCTCGCCACGATAACCACGTTGGCAGCGCCAACCGCAGTTGGGCAGCTTTCATCTATAGCCATTGCCGGTCTGGTCGGCTTAGCGATCTTTCCAGGAACAGCTTCTCCTTCACTCTCTCGCATGCCGTTTCCGATGGGCAAACGCTCAGCAATAGCTGCCTGGGTCATCTTTTTTACTCTACTCCTCGGGCTACCGCTCTTGCGACAGATGGCCCCCGGCCATGCGCTAGAGGTTTTTGACAGTTTTTTTCGTGTCGGTGCGCTGGTTTTCGGCGGCGGCCACGTTGTCCTACCTTTACTACAAGCAGAAGTTGTGGGTCCGGGATGGGTTACAAACGAGCAGTTCGTTGCAGGCTATGGAGCTGCCCAAGCGGTGCCAGGACCACTCTTTACTTTCTCTGCGTATCTCGGCGCGGTCATGGGCTCCGAACCTTCCGGGTGGACGGGAGCGTTGCTCGCCCTCGTGGCGATCTTTCTTCCTTCTTTTCTCTTGATTACTGGTGCGCTCCCGTTCTGGGATGTTCTTCGCTCAATTCCCGCCTTTCAGTCTGTTCTAAAGGGTATTAACGCCGCTGTGGTGGGGTTGCTGTTGGGTGCCTTGTACAAGCCTGTCTGGACAAGTGCGATATACTCACCCGCGGACTTCGGGCTTGGACTCGTTGCTTTTGGCCTGCTGATGATCTGGAAGTGTCCGCCGTGGCTGGTGGTTGTGCTCACCGCTCTTGGAGGGGAGATGATAGCCCGCATTTAAGACAAACGAGATTTCATCGCGTTTGTATTGATTCGAACACAATGGAAATTCGCGAATACGCTTTGCCGAATCGGGAGACCCGTCCGCGCCGTGAAGCGGCCACCAGCGATGTCTACTTCTGATTCATCAGCTCTTCTCCTCCGGCGGCTTCACGTGTCGAAACACGGTGAAAATCCAAAGATCATAGACAATCTTCAGCCCTCCGGCCAGCAGAAAAGGCAATCCCACAGCCGGAGCCGCTAGAACCGCCCCGGTAAACACTGGCGCGATCGCCGCTCCGATGTTACGCCCGACTGACAGAATGCCCGCCGAAGCTACTCGTTCATCCGGATCGACGACGGCCATCGTGTACGATTGTCGCGTGGGTACGTCAAGCTGCGAGAGCAGGTTGCGTGCAAGCAGCATCACTACTGCTAATTCCATGTCGGGCATCACCGGCACCAGCAAAAGCAAGAAATTCGATGGCAGGTGAGTAAAGACCATCGTGTTCAGTAGTCCGAAACGACGAGCTATCGCCGGAGCGGCAAGGAAGGACAGAGCGGCTAGCAAATTGGCTCCGAAGAAAATGCCGCCCAAGGCGTTCAGGTCGGCCTTATAACGGAGGTGAAACCAATAGGCGACGATGCTTTGCACAATGAAACCACCCGCAAAAGCATCAAGAGCAAACAGCCCGGCGAGTCTTGCAACGATACCGCGTGATCGGCGCGTGCCGATGTTTCGGATTTCAGAAGTCGCCTTGTTCTTGGCTTCGATAGAAGGCGACAACAAGGCAAACGGCACCATCATTAGGAGTGCGGAAAGAACGTAACCCCAGACCAGCATTCGATAACCGGACGTCGTTGACACTGAGAACAATGACGGTAAGACGACCGCCAGCGCCCCTAAAGCTCCAAATAGCGAACCAACAAGATTGTAGGCGGAAAAGACGGCAGTTCGGTTCTGATCGTGAGTCGTCTCTGGAAGAATCGCTTGTTCAATCGAAAGAAAAGGCCCGACTTCCTTCCCCGAAGGGCTGATCGTTCCGAAAATGGCAGCTATGATTAATAAGACAGGATTGTTTGTTGTAGCAAACGTAAGTCCCGCCAGCGCCATCAATACGGCTCCGACAATGAGAAGTGATTTTGGACCGAATCTGTCGGCTACAGACGTGAGGGCTACAGTCATTATAGCCCCGCCTGCCAGGGCGGCGGTAAAGATCCAGCCGATGGTTATCTTGTCTAGTCCAATGGCATCGAGGTAAAGGCCGAGCACAACGGAGAGAAAGCCATAAGCGAACGAGCGAACCGCGCAGGTGGCAAACAGCAGCCAGCCATCGCGCGACAAGGACAACCGCTCCAGCACAGCGTTGAGTGATAGCTGGGGAAGGGGCGGGCACTATCCGCCCAGCGAGATCATTTCAATTTTTTTGTGGCTCTTTGGATCGTAGTGGGAGCTGCGCAGCGCCTCTAGGCGCTGAGCCGAGTAACGGTCGCTTCTCTCCCGCCAAATGCTACTGAGAAATTCCA
>DASQUN010000556.1:0-8494 GCA_035641275.1 Candidatus Udaeobacter sp.
TGCTCGTATTGAGCGAGCGTTCCCTCTTTTTCCGGATACCAGCGCTTGAATCCGTAATCCTTTCGGGCGCTGCCGAAGTCCAATTCCTCGAGCAGTTTTTGCCCATCGGGGCTCAAGAGAAAATCGGCGAAAAGAAGGGCCACGTGCGGGCGCTGAGCATTGGCGTATACCGCCGCCCCTCCTGCGCCCACGACGTTTACGTCCATCGGCACCCAGGCCACCGGGGCGCCCTTCTTCGCAGCCACGTGGGTCGCGCTGTAGAATTGGCTTGGTGAAGCAGGCACTTCCCCCGCAGCCACGAGCTGAGTCAGGGCGCTGCCGGCCATCATGTACGCTTTGATGTTTTGTTCCTTCAATCTTTTAACAAATTCCTCGCCTTTGACTTTGACCATGGCCCCAATACTTCGAGCGCCCGTGTCATCGCCCGACAATCCGAGGTTATCGCGGAGCGCAGGCTTCAGCAGGCCATCGAAATTCTTCGGGACATCGGCTGGGCTCAGAAGATTCTTGTTGTAAGCGAATCCGATATAGGATTCGCGATCGATCGTCCAGTACACCAGGTTATTCTGCGCTTTCTCTTTGGATTCATTGGGAAAGGCGGCGAGGTACGGTGAATTGTAAGCGAGCAACAACTGGTTCTCGCGAAACGTCAGCAGTCCGGGGAGCGTCGTCTCGATGGCGTCGGCAATATGGCGCCGGGCCTGGGCTTCATTGAGTACTCTCTGGACCAGCGCGGAGGATCCGGCCCGGTAGGTTTCGACTTTTACACCAGGATATTTGGCTTCGAAGGTGGCGGCGATTTGTTTGTTTTGAACAACGGCCAACGTCGTGTACCAGACCAATTTGCCTTCGCGCTTGGCGCCTTCCACCAGCAAACGCTCACGATCCGGACCGGTATAGGCGGCTATTTCGGCCGCAGAAGAGGGCTTGCCAGACTGACTAGATGCCGGTGTGGTCATAAGGACAAGAAGAAGTAGTGCGGCACTTAAGATCTTCAAAATCAATCTCCTTTCGCGTGTCAGAAGCGCGCCGGTCACCCATGTATCGACCGATGCGGTGATTTCCGATGCCGAGACTAGTGCAAAACGTATGAGCAGGCAAGGAAGAATAGGCGTTATGAGTTCACCCGGAGCCGCCGCAGATTAGAATGAGTTTGCACGTTTGCTCAATCGCGCAAGTCCGCAACCGTCGGTTCCCGTATTTTTGCGCGCTCAATTTTCAGGTACTCTCATCGGTAGTTTGATTGAATGAGAAGAGACTCGCGGTAAACTTTCTCTTTCTAACGCTTAACGGTAGAAACTAAAATGGCCCAAACGAACGCTGACTCGCGCGACAGAACAGGTATTCGCACGCTGGTCGTGGACATCGGCGGCAGTGGGATTAAGGCGCTTGTTCTAGACAGCTCGGGGCGGCCGTTGACCGTTCGCAGCCGGATCAAAACCCCGTCTCCCTCTATGCCGGCTGCCGTACTGAAAGTCATTCAGCGCTTGGCTGTAAAACATGCGAGGTTCGACCGAATATCGGTAGGATTCCCCGGCGTGGTCCGAAACGGCGTCACGGAAACGGCGCCGAATCTAAACAAGCAATGGGCCGGGTTCGCTTTGGCAGAGAACCTGCAAGCCAAATTGGGCAAGCCTGTGCGCATCGCAAACGATGCCGACGTGCAGGGGTTCGGAGCGATTTCCGGCCGCGGCGTCGAACTCATGATCACTCTGGGGACCGGATTTGGTTCCGCATTGTTCGTTGATGGCAAACTGGTTCCGAATTTGGAAGTGGCACATCATCCTTTCCTGCGCGGCAAGACTTATGAGGACCTTTTAGGTAATGCGGCACGCAAGAAGGTTGGCAATAAGAAATGGAATCGGCGATTAGGCCAAGCAATAGAAGCGCTTCGACATTTATTCAATTATGATTATCTTTACATCGGTGGCGGCAATGCCAAGAAGGTCAGGCTCGAACTTCCGCAAAATGTCCGGTTAGTTTCAAACGTCGCTGGCCTGCTCGGCGGAATTGCGTTGTGGGAGGAGTGACGACAATCAAACCGACATTACGATACCGTTGCTCTCCTTATTGATCACCTATTCTCGATCACTGTGGATGCAACGAAGGCACTTACGAGCGCGAGAAAAGACGTGCGGCGGCGAGACAATCGTCTTTAAACTGCTCGGCGTCGAACATGGCAATGATCCTCCTCGCGAATTAGACAAACCTCTGGAGCAGCGCTTACTGTTGCAGAATCAAAGGTATGAGGGAGAAATAAACTAGGGCAAATCGGGCAAGGACGTCAAGGAGCAAATGAAGCATCGGGAATGATCGCACGCGACGACGAAATTTTGAGCTGTAGAGCCACGTTGAAAGCCGTTCAACGGAACAGCAGCCCGATCAACTCAGGATGGCCTTGATAGACATCGGTTTTGAACGCCCAGGCGTTAGGAGTTGTAGGACTGGACGAGGATTTCTGTTTCCCCGTTTATTTATCAGCCGCCGCGGCATTCCACCTCGACACGACGAATCGCAGTTTGCCGCGAATCCCTGGGCTGGTGTCACTCCCAAAGTCGATGGTTAATTCAACCTTACCATTGTTGAGTTCCTTGGCGGGTAACGCTTGGCTAGCTTGACCGATGTTATCACTTTGCCAATCGTACTTTACTTCCCAATCTCCGTCCTCAGTCTCAGGCGGAACCAGCTCGATGACCACGGCGTCGCGGAACAAATATCCTCCCTCGTAGTGTTCATCGATCCACAACTTTCGCTCGACTTCATAATCGGGAACCCGCACCCCTAACGTCATGCTGTACGCTAACGATGGCCGAGCTTTGTTGACTCGCGCCCGTTTCGCCAAGAAAATCGTCGAGAGGTAAAGTTTGCAAGGCTTCGCTGCTTTGAGCCAATCGTCGTGGGCGAGGCACGCGACCGAATCTTCCTCGGCAACCCGACGAGTGAGATACCACAGCTTTCCCCGCGGCGACGCGAGCACCTCGAACTGGTAGAGTGCGCCGATTTTCTTGCCGCTCTCCGCTTCCTTCTGAATGTCTTCGGGTAAACGAATGTCCTCTACATCGAGCCATATATCGACTCTTATATCGCCGAAGAGGAACCGGACGAGGTTCTGGTAAGACTCTTCACTATTGACGATGCCAAAGTAACCAGAATGCGATCGGTATACGAAAGCCTTCGCCGTAGGAACCGACTCTTTCCCCTCCGCCTGGACGCCGCATACCCAGGCGTTTTCGATCCTCACAAGCCCGTCGCCGCCGTGGCCCGCGAAGGTTCGCGATAATCCCTTGGCCACCTCATAATCGCTGCGATTGGTCCCGATCAGACAAAAGACTTTTTCGGATGGAAAGGATTCCTCGGGCAGCCAGTCCACGCGCAGGGTTTCTTCGTATCGCTTCCGTAGGTTCAGGTATCCGGCCATGCGGTCACGGTTAAAGTTATTGATATCGTCCACACTCAGCCACTCGGGAACATTGATGCCCGCCATGTCGATCCCGTTGTGAGGCGTGGCAAATGTGAATACTTTATCCACGCAGCTGCGCGCCTTTGCTTCGTCGAGCTCAGGGTTCTGCAAGAATGCGCGGCAGACCAATCCGCCCATCGAGTGGGCAACCAAATAGCAGCGAAACTTACCGGCCGGGGTCTCGTTTTCCGGATTGTCGCAGACGAGCTCCCGAACCCGGGCAATGAGCTTACTCAATCCCTTAGCGAACTCTTCAATCTTCGGCGTTTCTCCGCCTCCGAGTAGGCTGGACGCCGGGTCATAATAGCGGTAGATAATGATGGATTTTTTCGGCAAGGTTCCGCTCCACTCACTGTCCAGAATATCGTACCCTTCGGCAAAAACGTCCCGATACCCGAAATCCGACGCTAATCGCACAACCGGTGATTCAAAGATGAACTTTCGTGCCCGTGTCTTTTCCGGCGTGGCGCGGAACACCGTGGAGCCGAGATTAAAGCCGCAAAAGGGATCGGCGGTGGTATCGTCGATCTCCCCTTGACTCATCGCATAGCCGCGAACGTAGATGATTGGATGCATAGCGGCGTCTTCTTTAAACATATTGATTCTCCTTTGGACTGGGACGAAAAAAATATCAAAGATCCGGCTGAGTCCGTTGGCCGGTGATTTGGCTTCGATTAATATGAATAGATCAATCGTCAGTAAAATTCGTGTTAATTGGATGCCTTTCCAATTGCGCAAGTAGATTCTGATTTGTAATCTTCTTCCAAAGCTTTCGGTGCTTCGACAAGGATGGCTGGCTGATCCGCAGCGCTTGTGCCGCTTTAGGGATGTTCATGTGCTTCGCTACCGTAGCCAGCGCGGTGAATTGCCTTAAAGTCATTTGCCTTATCCTCATGGCACGCGAGCGGTCGAGGTAGAGGTGAGGAAACGGGGCGCGGTTTTGCTCTTAGGGAGCTATGCTCGTTAAATGCGGCCGCATCGTACAGCAGCTGTGAGAAAAAAAGCAAACAGTCATAACGAAGGGGCTAGGCAGACGGATTCAAAGCAAATATTGGACGAAGAAACTACACGAATCATGAGGCAATCTTTCTATGCTTGCGTATCTTTCAAAATCTCCAATAAGAAGTTGAGACGAATCCATTCCATTCGCTCATTCCTTTTCTGACCGGCCTCCCTTATCCACTTGTTGCCCTCGAGTCCGAACTGCTATGTTCGAAGCACGCGCTTGCAGCATCGCTGCTGACTAGCAGGTTGCTGAAAAACACTCTCGGAGTCCTTCGACGGGCTTCTCAGGACGAGCGGAGAGTGGCTGAAAATGATTGCCTATTTTCCGTTCATGCTGAGCTTGTCGAAGCATTCCTAACCTTTTTCGCAACCTGCTTGGCAGCGTCAACCAGAGCGTTTAAGAAACTAATGGAATTTTTCAACTCGCAATTCTTCGTGCTGACCTTGGCGCTAGTGGGTGTGGTCATCATCATCGCCGCGCTGCTCTCCGGAATCATCGACCGCAGCGACCTGCCCCAGGTCGGCGTCTTCTTGGCGCTCGGCGCCATGCTCGGCCCGGCGGGCTTGGCGTTGCTCGATGTGACTTTGGAGTCACCGATCCTTCGTGTCGTGGCCACTTTGAGTCTGGTTCTGGTGCTGTTCACGGATGCCGTCAGTCTCAGCATCGTAGAAGTGCGCCGCCATGGCGCGCTCGCGTTCCGGGTTTTGGGTCCCGGAACGCTTCTCTCCGCTGGACTGATCGCTGTTACAGCAGGGCTGCTGCTCGGACTTCCTATGGCGGCCGCAGCCATTCTTGGCGCAGCGCTCGCCTCGACGGATCCGGTGATGTTGCGGGGTCTGCTTCGGCGTCCGGGTCTTCCCGGGCCCGTGCGGCTGGCGCTGCGGCTGGAAAGCGGTCTCAACGACGTCGTTTTATTACCCGTCATCCTGGTAGCGATGCCATTTCTCGGCCACGGCGGGTTCCTCAGCCAAACCGAATGGGCACGGATCGGTCTCGATCTTTTTCTTTTAGGGCCGGGTGCTGGGATCGCCGTGGGGCTATTCGCTATCGGCGCGCTTGAAATGATCCGGCGCAAGACCGGAGTGCGCCGGGATTATGAATCAATCTACTCTTTGGGGGTGGCCTTCGCGGCTTATGCCGCGGCCGAGGCCGTTCACGGCAGCGGATTTCTCGCCGCCTTTGCCGCCGGATTGACCATTGTGGCCCTCGACGTCGAGCTTTGCGATTGTTTTCTCGAATACGGTCAAACCACCGCTGAGATGGCGCTGCTCTTCACCTTCGTTCTGTTCGGCAGTTCACTGATCTGGAGCGGATTCACCGTAGTGAGCTGGCCCGTCGCTCTCTTCGCCGTAGCCGTGGTGCTGATCCGCCCTATCGCTTTTTTCGTTTCCCTAGCGGGTACCCGGCTGGAGTTCCGCAGTCGCCTATTGATCGCCTGGTTTGGCCCTCGCGGTCTGAGTTCCCTGCTGTTGATCCTACTGCCGGTCTTCGCCGCGGCTCCCGGCACTGAGCCTTTGTTTTTCATCTGTTGTTTTATCGTCTTACTTTCCGTCGCGCTCCACGGCGGCTCGTTAATGTTCTTGAGGCGCGATGGATCCACGGTGGCATCGACAGAGACGGTCGCGACAAGCACCGCCCACGGCGTGCCGAAAGAGTTGTCGGCGACTTCAATCTCCCTCGAAAGCGAAAATAAGCAGGGAGAACTCATCACGATCGCAGAGATGCGAGAAATTCAGCAATCGGGCGCGCCGAGCCTCGTTCTCGATGTGCGGGCGGAGCGCAGTCTCGCGAGCAGCGATCTTCGGGCTCAGGGGGCGCTCAGAATTCCACCGGATCGCGCGGTTGAGCGAATCACAGAACTTGACGTGCCGCGCGAGACGTGGCTCTTCGCATTTTGTGCTTGACCGGACGAAGCGACAAGCGCCCGTGTGGCGCGGGAGCTACAAAAAGCAGGATGGAGCAAAGCGCGCGCGCTGGTCGGTGGCTGGGAAGCCTGGCAGGCAGCCGGATTACCCGTCGAATCCAAACCGCTCCTCTGATCGCTTGCAGAGCCATTCAATCGCTCCAGCCCTTCAAATCGTTCATGCCTGGTGACGTCAGTTTTACTCATGACGGACTAGGCTCAGTCCGGTCAAGTACTATTTGTCAAACGCGGGGGCTGTGTCCGCGAGCACCCAGAAAGACATTGGGTTCCATACCGATGAGGTGAAAAGCCCGTAGCGATCGGGGGAAAGGCGCCGGGGTCTGGATTCTGTTTCTTGGCTGTCTTTGCGAACTATTGAGTCGTTGAAGCCAGGGACTCACCCGCGGCAACCGAGAGACTCGAATGAGTTAGCGAGCGCAAGGGCCGGGCTATTCCGAAATATCTAACAGCACTCCGTCGGGATCGGCGAATACATGCTTGCCTATGGGACAGGCTTGTAGATCTTTCTCAAGCTCGCCGCCTTGCATGCCCACGGCAATTTTTTTCGGCGCGGATTCGGGAAAAGTCGTGGCGATTTCGTCCAGGTCTTTCTTGGTTTGTTCTACACTCTCCACTTTAAAGCCGATATGATCGAAGCCCTGTCTTAAGCTTCGATAAAAACCGTCATGGCAGCGGCGGATGACGAGACGGACTTTGCCGTCGGTGAGTGAGATCGCTCCCGCTGCCGGTCCTGGTATCTCTTCGAGCTCTAGCACTCTCGTATAGAATTCCGCCACCTCATCAGGTTCCCGGGCACGCAGCGCAATGTGGTTGAGCCATCGCGGTTGTTCCCACCCGTCCTTCAGATAGCCCTCTCTGACATTGGACATTCCTTTCTGTGAAAGGTCGAATTGAGTCCCGGTGGGATCCTGGGCTCTGATGCCTGCAAACGGCACGTAGCTAAGCGCCTTGGTGAATAAAAGTCCGGGGTACTTTTGTTTTATCCTGTCCAGCACTTCCTTGACGTCCTCGCATTCAAAGCCGAAGTGGTCGAGCCCCTGCTGGCTTCCCGGCCGCTTGGCTAAAAGCGCCATGCCGATCACGCCGTCGCTGATGTGCCCCCGGTTGGGATTGTGTTGGCCGGTCTCGTCCACCAATCCAGTCGTGATCTGCTTCATCCCGAAAATCGTCTGGTAGAACTTAGCCATGGTATCGTAACGTTCCGTGTGGGTGGCGACGTGTCGAATTTTGGCGAACATAGGCGCTCCTTTCGTGGTCTGGGTTGACTCTTCTTCTAGGTTAAAGCGCTCAAGCTTGTCAAGGCCCACACGCATCGAAAAGATCGGTGACAAGTGAAACATTGACGCCACTTGGTCAGCTTGTTAGTCTCCGCGCTTACGTGGAGAAGATCTCAGGAGAACTCAAGGAGGCCAGAATATGAAGAAAGCAGTCATTGGCATTTTTATACTGTTTTCTCTATTCCTCGTGTCGTCGCCGGCCCTGTCGCAGCTAAAAAAGATACGGTTCTCGACCACCTCCATTGCCGTTACCGAATTGCAATTCAGGATCGCCCATCTCAAGGGATTCTACCGCGAGGAAGGACTCGATCTCGAAACCCTCCTCATCCGAGGATCGGTCGGGATGCAGGCTCTGATCGGCGGCTCGGTTGACTACGCATCGGCCGCCGGATCGATTATCGCCGCCGCAGTTCGCGGCGCGCCCGTGAGGCTGGTCTTGATCGTCAACTCCAAGCCGCAATTCGATCTGGTGGGCCAATCTGAAATAAAATCGGTTCAGCAGCTCAAAGGGAAAGTCGTTGGAATCTCCTCTAGGGGCGGTGCCGTCGATCTCCTGACGCAGTTGATACTGACCCATCATGGCGTCACCCCGAACAAAGACGCAACGCTGATAGTCATCGGCACTCCCGAGGAGCTCGCGACAGCGCTCAGAACCGGGCGTATTGCGGCCTGTCTCCTCAGTCCGCCGAGGCAGCTCATCCTCTACCGTGAAGGCTACACCAAACTCGCCTATTCAGGGGATTACCTGAATAGTTACCCATCGGGGGGCATCGGGGCGACGGAAGAAAAGATCAGAAGCAATCCATCCGAAGTTCTCGCCTTTGTTA
>DASQUN010000557.1:0-3727 GCA_035641275.1 Candidatus Udaeobacter sp.
CAAGGTTTCTTGTCGCGCCACTCCATCGGGACGAGTTAGACGCCGCTGATTTAGTGCAATGCCTCAGGCTGAGTCTTCACCTAGGCCTTCCGCATGCACGGGCGGATTATTCACCGCGGAGACACAGCGCGAAGAATTTCACCACAGAGGCTCAAGAGTTCGCATGGTTCGACCGTTCGAGAAGCCTCACGGCAGGCTTCCTCGACGGCTTTCAGTTCCGAGTCCTGTCGAGGAATCACCATGAGCGGAATTCTTCATAGCCGCGCATCCTGAGCTTGGTCGAAGGACGCGTTCTCGGCGGCCTCCGCGGTGAGTTTTTGTTAGGCGAACTTTGCCGTCCCCGTCATCGCAACCCTGGCGTCGGCATCGAGTGCCCACAGCGTAGCCTCGCGGCCATCGGCTGCGGCGGTACCGGCGACGGTAAACTTTCCGGTATCATAAATCTGGCGAAAGCTTTTAAAATCGAAGGATTTTAGCTGTCGCGCCAGCAGCTCCTTACGGCACATCTCGATCATCAGCTGTGATATGAGCGAGCTCTGTACCACCAAGCCGGGAAGCTTTTCGACTTTGGTGACGTAGTCGCGGTCGTAGTGGATGCGATGGCTGTTAAACCGAATCGCCGAAAAGCGAAAGAGCAGGGGCGGATTGGGTTCGAACACCTGCTTCCAGGTGGCTTGAGCCGGCGTTTCAGGCGGACTTGAAGGCGCAGCCTCGGCTCTCTGTTCACTGAGCATGACCATATCGCGCTCTTCCACGACCGCAAGCCCACGGCTATTGGAAATACTATTGCGCTCGAGCACTGTAACCATGGCGCCGTTCGGCCCATCGTCGATCCGGATATCGGCAATTTCGGTGACCCGCTTGATCTCGTCACCGATCCTCAGCGGCTCATGAAACGTCACGCGGGTGCCGCCGATGCGGCGCCGCGGCAAAGGAATCGGCGGCACGATGCCGCCGCCGGATGCTTGGCCGTCGGGCCGCATCTGCGAAGGCCGATGGGAGGCAGGGAAGAACGCTCCATACCAACCCGGGGGAATCGGCTCGCCTTTATCCATAGGCGGATTTTCTTGCCCCAACGTCGCGGCGAACTTCAACATCGCTGAGGCCGTGACCACATCTGTGGCGGTTTCACTTTTGCCGATATAGCTCTTAAAACTCTCCAATGAATCAGCCATGGCGTTTCCTCCATTTAATAGTCTTTAGCGTGGAGCCTAGTCCGCTATCGTTTGCCGTGTCAAGCCAAAAGTGCGCACAAAACCGCTTAGGGTCGTGCCGGGCTGCGGAGAGTTGGTATGCCGATCGCAACATCGACCGGGGGCAGTTGCGACTTACCCTAAGTCCTGCGCATACCGCCGCAGTGGCGCGCGGACTGCAATGGATTTCAGCTCGATCTTTTGTTGAGAGACCGTAAGACCGGCTCTAGGACTTTCCACACGTTGGCCGCGACGATTTCGTGGCCCTTGGCTGTCGGATGAATGCCATCAGGAAGGTTGAGCTCGCGCGCTCCGCCCACTCCCTCTAAGACAAAAGGGATGAGCGGGGCATTGTTCCTTTTTGCCAAGTCGGTGAAAGCGGCTTCAAACTTCCGGCTATATTCGGATCCCATGTTTGGCGGAACCTTCATTCCCGCGATAACGACCTTGGCTTCGGAATATCGCTCCTTGGTCCGGTCAATAATTGCCTGGAGGTTTTTTTTCATCGCCTCGACGGAGAGACCGCGTAAACCATCGTTGCCGCCAAGTTCAAGAACTAAAACATCTACCCGGTTCTGCAAAACCCAATCCAGTCGGCCCAGGCCGCCGGCACTCGTGTCGCCGCTCTGCCCGGCGTTCACGACCTTGAAATGCCACCCTTGGGCGTCGATCTTTTTCTGAATAAGCCCCGGATAGGCCTGGGAAAGATCGAGACCATAACCGGCCGTAATACTGTCCCCTAAGAATAAAATGGTCTTGGGCGCAGGTGCGGCCATCGACAATCCGCTCACTAGTGAAAGGCACAGCAGCAAAAACATAATCTTTAGTTTTAGGATGAGTTGTGTACGTTTCATAAAAATCTTAAAGTGACTGAAACACCCCCAAGATTCACCATGTCATTTTTGCAATATTCCCTGCCCATTCCATTCTAATCCAGCTTGACAGCATGACCGACACAATCTTAAGCGTAGAGCATTTGACCAAGCTTTTTAAGAGCGGCAATCAACATCTGACCGTCCTCAGCGATGTATCGTTTGAGGTCGAGCAGGGAAGCGCCTGCGCGATCGTCGGGCCTTCGGGCAGCGGTAAGACCACGCTCATTGCCATCTGCGCCGGGCTCGAGCGTCCCAGCGAGGGATCGGTGGTTTTCAATGGGGTTCCCCTGCATCTTTCAACCGAAGAAGATCTGGCCCGGCTGCGCAACCAGTTCATCGGATTTATTTTTCAAAATTTTCAGTTGCTACCGGCGCTGACGGCGCTGGAAAACGTTATGGTGCCTGCAGAAATTTGCGGTGAAAATCACGCGCGCAGCCGCGCGGGAGAACTTCTCGGACTCGTCGGCCTTGAAAGTCGTTTGCATCACTATCCGATTCAACTTTCTGGAGGCGAGCAACAGCGGGTAGCTATCGCCCGCGCCTTTATGAACCGGCCCAAAATTCTTTTCGCTGACGAACCGACGGGCAATCTGGATGCAGAAACGGCCAAAGATATCGTGCGGCTTATTTTCGAATTAAACGCCACCACGCGAACAACGCTGATTTTGGTGACGCACGACACCGAATTGACTCAGCAGGCGGGTCGTATCATCAGTCTGAGGGCCGGAAGACTGATCGCCGATACCGAAGCGCAAATGAAGCTTGATCATTTGGGATAGGATTCGAATGCCTGTCAAAGCGGTTTTCAGGAGATGGGTCTGGATCATGGCGCTGAGAGACATGCGGCGGGGCGTGAAGCCGCTGCTGCTCGCTATGTCGTGCATCGTGTTGGCAGTCATGTCCGTTGTTGTTGCGTTTTCGTTTCGCGACAACGTGCAGTCCAGTATCCGGCTACAATCGAAAAGCCTGCTGGGAGCCGATCTCGCCCTCGACAGCAGACAACCCTTCGCTCCCGACGGCGAGGCTCTCATCCGTTCTCTCGGCGGCGATCAATCGCGCCAGATAGGCTTCTCTTCAATGGCCTATTTCCCCGGGAGCGGCAAATCCCGGCTCGTTCAGGTCAGAGCCGTTAGCGGAAAATTCCCTTACTATGGCGCCTTGGAAACAGAGCCTGCATCGGCAGTCGAAGAATTTCGCGAGGGCGCCAATGCATTAATCGATGAAAATTTAATGCTGCAATTCGACGCACGGGTCGGGGATCGGGTGAGAATCGGCGACGACGTATTCCGAATTGCAGGAAAGCTTCGCAAGATTCCCGGAGAGCCCATCGCTTTTTCGCTCATCAGCCCGCGCGTCTATGTGCCCATGAGCCGCTTGGACCAGAGTCAATTACTCCAAAAGGGCAGCCTGATTCGCTATCGTGTTTACTTCAAGTTCGATTCTCAAGTGGATGTCGATCAGCTTGTGCAGCGCATTTCGCCGCAGCTAAAGCAACTCAGCCTGAGAGCGGATACGGTGAGCAGGCGAATGGAAGGCATATCGGCTTCCATGGAGAATCTGTCACGTTACCTCCGCTTGGCCGTGTTCATCGCCGTTTTGCTCGCCGGCGTGGGCGTGGCCAGCGCCGTCCACGTTTATGCAAAACAAAAGACTCCGGCC
>DASQUN010000558.1:0-15997 GCA_035641275.1 Candidatus Udaeobacter sp.
CTCACCCGAAAGCGTGTACCCCGCGGCGCTTCCTGCCAGCACCAGAGGTCTCTTCGCCTCGCGCAGAAGACCAATGGCTTGTCGCACATGCTCCGGATCAGCGAGGATCGATGCTTTGGGTCGATAGGCATCCGGTTGAACGAACAGGCTCTCATCTTCCTCCACGCTTTGCTCCTGCACATCGATTGGAATCGTCAGGTGTACCGGGCCGCGCCGGCCGCTGAAGGCGAGGCGCAACGCGCGCGCAATGAATTCCGGAATTCTTCGCGCATCGTGCACCATGAATGAACCTTTGGTCATCGGTCCGGCCATGCCCACCTGATCGATTTCTTGTTGAGCGCCCCGTCCCAAGTCGTGCATGTCGGCGCAGCCGGCGATGGACAGAACCGGGCTTTCGCTGTGCGCTGCATTAGTGAGACCGGGAATCGCATTAGCGAAGCCCGGTGTGGTGTACATACAAACGCCGGGCTGCTCCGTGATCCGCCCCCACGCATCCGCCATATGAACCGCCGCCTGCTCGTGGCGAGTGTCGATGATGCGGAAATCCTGATCCGTCATTACGTCCAACAGGGGCAGTATATGATCCCCCGCTAGAGCAAAAATATTTTTCACGCCTTCCAGTTTGAGCGCTCTACAGATTAGATGACTTCCCGTAACTCGGGACATTGGGGCCTCCTACTCTCCAGTATTATGCGGTGCCTTTACGCGTCGAAAAACTCGGTGAATGGCGTCTTGATTTCTTCACCGTTCCAGTTCTTCTCCGTCCGCTCGTAACAGGCCGTTCTATGGTTGTTACGGAGTTCGTTATCGCAGAGTCTATTTTGATTACTGAAGCTTGGCAAGAAAATTCCCGGCACGCATGCGGATCAACGCTGCGGCATGTTGTCCAAGCCGCAGGAAGGACTTATGAAATAACTGACAACGACACATCATTCGCTCACGAGGCGGATCCAATCTCTCTGGCGGGACCCCTCTACGTCCCCTAGTTTAGTGCTATTCCAGTGTCGTCTCTTAGAAGATCGCCGCTCTGCCCACACCGCTCCCGGACCGTATCTTCAGCATTTCCGTCGCCACACTCTCGGAGCCTAACCCCCATGCCATACCGGTTAGGGTACGGTTCCCACGAATCCCATAAGTTCGTCAATCACCGCCTTGCTTGGTGCTTCGGTCTGATACCAAAACATTGACAATGGAACCTGCCCTGATGTGCCAAAACAAAGTCGCGGTCGGTAAACGGCGCCGCCATCGGTGTGTTCGGTAGTCTCAACATCCGCCCCGGTCAGCCCATCGAGTGGATAGGAGCTCTCTCTCTTGCCCGCTATGCCCCAACGGCGGATCCGCACTCGGTTCGCCGCCGGATCAATCTCCACTACCGAAGCCGGCTCCTTCTTGATCATGTATATACCTCCCGCAATGTTTCCGAGGCCGATGACCGCACCTAAGGCGGCCGTCAGCGTGTTCGTAACAGCGGACAAAGAAAGATACAAGGCTGTAATCCCACCCATGACGAAAAACGAATAAAATGCCCAGAACGCCGTCGGATTGTCTCTGACGATTAAACGGCCGGCTATTCTTTCAGTTTTCATCACGGCACATCACCACCTTTGTTCAAGGCATCCCATTGAACGTGCCGGCAACTACGAAGGAGTTGGTAAGTAAGGTGCCACGAAGCGACCGAGGCCGAGTCATGGAGAGCGTGGGCACACGAACATGAAGGTGGCGTTCAGGTCGGGGCTGTTGGAATAGCCACCCTTGGAAAGGTGTGCGACCTACAAGCCACGGACCCATTGACCGCGCTCGAAAGGCGCTCGGGCCCTCGGTCGAACACATGTCAGGTGTCCACATACCAACGAACAACTCACTAGTATCTCTTAAACGAAATTAGCCCAGCCGGGGATTGTCCTTAGTTTTGAAACCCTTGTCAATAATTTTGCGAGTCACAAACCAACACCACTGTCGTGGCCGGTCTCGCTCAGTTAGCAACGCTATTGCCCAAAAAACCAAATCAATGCTAGACAACAATTCTCTGCCGATCACAATCACGAGCACGAGCGCTCAGGAGGCTAAGAGATGCGTCAACGATCAGATTATCCGACATTTTCTGACCAGGAGATGGCCAGACGTCACAAGGCAACGGAAGCATTGATGGAGCGGGAGGAACTGGATGCTCTCTTGGTTTACGGCACCGGCCGGTATGCTTCCGACATTTATTGGCTGACCGATTGGCCGAGCAGTCGCGAAGCCTACGTGCTGATGCAAAAAGGCCAAGAACCGGTGGTGCTGATGCAGCTCTTCAATCATTTTCCCATGGCGCGCGTGATGTCCGTGGTCAAAGATGTCCGCTGGGCGGGTCCGAACACGAGTAACAGCATGTTGGATTTACTTCGTGAGCGCGACCTGGACTCGAAAACGATCGGTTTGGTCGGATCTATTCCGTATCAACATTACAACAAAATGGCGGAGCAATTCCCCAACGCCACGTTCACAGACTTGGGCGGCAAAATGCGAATGATGCGGACCATTCGCAGTAGCGAAGAAATTGAACGTATTGGTTTTGCTTCAAAGCTGACCGACCAGTCCATCCAGGCGATGGCTGAAGGGTTAAAAGCAGGCATGCGCGAGGACGAAATCCCGGCCATTCTCGAACCTGTGTATCTTAAGCAAGGCGGTTACGCGGGCATACATTTCATGAGCAGCATGCCCATGCGCGATCCTGACTTCCCTGTGCCATCGCAGTTCCAGTCCAGCCGAAAACTTCAAGCGGGCGACTGCTTGATTACAGAGATCAGCGGCGCCTACTCCGGCTACAGCGGACAGATTCACCGGACCTTTTCGATTGGCGAGGGGCCGACCGCCGAGTGGAAGAGGCTGCATGATGCGGCGGTTGAAGCTTTTGAAACCCTTTCGAACGTGATCAAGGATGGCACGACAACGACCGAAGCCGAACAAGCGGCGGAGATCATCCACCAGCGCGGCTACAGCATCTATGACGACCTGATCCACGGCGTGAACCAGTATCCGCCGATCTTTCAAACCAAAACCACGAAACGTCACGAGTCGAGAGAGCTGACCTTCCGCGAAAACATGGTGATCGTGATCCAGCCAAATCTCATGACCCAGGATGAAAAGATGGGGTTGCAATTTGGCGAGACCTTGGTGGTGACGAAAAAGGGCTGCGAAACCTTGAACCGTTACCCCAGAGAATGGATTACCTGCAAAGGCTGATGTCAAATCAAATCTAGCGCACCACGGAAATTGCGACCGTTCCTGCAATAACGCATGCGGTGCCGACCACGGTGCGCAGGTTGATCTGCTCGATGCCACGAAGAAACAACCAGGTGCCGAGCAACACCCACATGGGCCCGGTCGCGACAATCGGCGACACAATGACCACCTGCCCCACGCTTAGGGCGATGATCACCAGTAAGATTCCCAGCGTTTCAAAGGCAGCGGCAATGAGAAACGGCGCGAAGCATTTTCGATTCCAGACCGGCTGCTCGCCTTTCCGCGGCAAAACCAAATAGCTTGCGAGCCAGGGCAGCGCGACCACTCCGACCACCGCCGCAAGATAGAGCGGCTCGTTCGCCAGTCCCAAAGCATAGCGCCGAAGTGGATGGCTGATGCCGGCCAAGAACGCAGCGCCCAAAGGATAGCCCACGTGCCACCAACTAAAGGACGCGGGCTGATGGTCCGGTTGCCAGGAAATCAGGGTTATACCCGCCACGATAAGAAGCGTCCCAACAATGACGGGCAAACTTATCTGCTCGCCGAGAAAGACAATGGCGATGCCGGTGCTGAAGAGAGGGTGAGCGCTGCGCAATGTCGTTCCGCGGGATGCGCCGACGTAAAAGATTCCGGCGTAGGTGAAAAGCCGGATGATCGGCTGAAGCGTGCCGGTGAGAGCGAAGAGGAAGAGCGCCCACCACGACACTGAGGGAACTCCGCCCGTGAGAAGGACCGCAGCCCACAATGTTACGGCATGCACGGTTACGGAAACGAGCGTCACCGTAATCGGCGTCGAAAACTGCATGCCCCGCCTCGCGGCAATGCCGGAAATTGCATAGGAGAGGGCGGCGCCAAGCGCGATCAGCTGGGGCGGGATCGAAGCAACCATGAACGGCAAGTGGAAGGGCGTGCCGAGAACTTACCGTTCCATTTCCTTGATAATGGCCTCGGCGAACTTCTTGGTCGTAGCCGAACCTCCCAGATCGGGTGTCAGGCAATCACCCCTCTGGAGCACGCTTTCCAGAGCCACCGAGATTTGCTTGGCGGCAGCTGGCTCCGAAATATGATTGAGCATCATGATGGCGGCCGAGATCATCGCCGTCGGGTTAGCGATCCCCTTTCCTTTGATGTCTGGAGCGCTGCCATGGACCGTCTCGAACAGCGCGTGGCTGTCTCCCAGATTGGCCCCGGCAACGACTCCCAAACCTCCGACCAAACCTGCCGCCAAATCCGATACGATATCCCCGTAAAGATTTTCCAGGAGAAGAACATCGAGCTTCAGTGGATCGAGCACGAGTTGGAGGCAGGCGTTGTCGACAATGAGGTCGCTGAAGGCTATGTCTGTATAATTTGTCGCCATATTTCTTGCGCAGTCGAGAAACAGCCCGTCGGTGAGCTTCATGATATTGGCCTTGTGTATGGCAGCGATTTTTTTGCGGCCGTGTGTCCGCGCGAACTCGAAAGCAAACCGGGCAATTCTCGTCGATGCTTTTTCAGTAATGATTTTTAAACTTTCCATAACTCCGGGCACGACCTCGTGCTCTATGCCGGAGTAAAGCCCCTCCGTGTTCTCGCGCACAACGATCAGATCCACATTCTGATAACGCGCTTTTACCCCCGGCAGATTCCTGATCGGCCGCAGGTTGGCATACAGATCAAAGCTCTGGCGAAGCTCGACGTTCACGCTGGCAAAGCCTTCCCCCACCGGCGTCGTGACCGGTCCCTTCAGAGCAATTTTGTTCTTGTTGAACGAATCCATCAGCTCTTTGGGGATAGTCGTCTTATGTTTCTTCAACGCGTCGGCTCCGGCCAAATGGGTTTCCCACTCGATCGTTACTCCAGCGGCTTTGATGATCTCCAGCGTTGGCTTTGTTACTTCTGGGCCGATCCCATCTCCCGGTATCAAAGTTAGCGCGTGCTTCATCACGTCCTCGTATAAGGCATTTTTTTCTTATATACTACGGGAAAGGTCGGCGGAGTGAAATCTCCCGGCCATTGGCTCTTCGAGACCGGAACGCTTCATGATCAGCACATTTCAAAAACCGGCTGGGACGTCTTCAATCACGAACTGGGTACCCGTCATCTTATGGGCCGGACTGATTTTCTATTTTTCAACTGAGCAGTTTTCCTCTTCCCAGACATCACGATTATTGGGGCCCTTCCTGAGCTGGCTTTTTCCGGGAATTTCGGCCGATCGAATTCAGTTCGTCCATCTCCTGCTTCGCAAGCTTGGCCACTTGACCGAATACCTAGTCTTTTCCATCTTACTGCTACACGCCTTGCGCCAAAATTATGGCGGTTTGGCCATGCGTCACGTGGCATGGTCGGTGACGTTTGTGGTTCTCTACGCCGTCAGCGATGAATTCCACCAGGCCTTTGTTCCGAGCCGAACGGCTCATATCAACGATCTTTTGATCGACGTCTTAGGCGGAATCTGTGGAACTCTTTGGGTCGTTGTATACCGTAAGGGGAACGTAGGGCCGGGAGATCAGCGAGAAAGCCCCAGCCGCGCCGGTTAGCCTAAAACCTCGGTCCATAAAAAAACTTGACAAGACGGGGACAAATCTGGAGGATAGAGAGAATTTTCCCTGTGTTGTGAAGAAAAATGAAGAGATCCCTTGGTAGACTATTTTTTCTGGACCGTTTATTGATCGTTTACCTTCTGCTGGCCATGCCGATTCTATTTGCCGCCTGCTCAGGTACAGAGACAAAAACTCCGGCGACTTTTTCTGCTCAGCCGGGATTCGAAAGTTCGCCGCGGGACACGGTCGCAACCCGCTCGCCATCGGCGATGGAAGCGCTGAGCCGCGGAGTCGCCGCAATTACTCCGCCGGGAGCCTCGCTGAAGGACATCTACTTTGAATTCGACAGCACGGATCTGGCAGCCGAGGCACAGGAGATTCTTCAGAAGAACGCCGAATGGATGAAGGTCAACCCGTCAGCACGAGTCGAAGTTGAAGGTCACTGTGACGACATCGGTTCAGCCGAATACAATTTGGCGCTGGGCGCAAAGCGGGCCCAAGTCACGAAAGAATTTCTGGTCAGTCACGGCGTCGCGGCCGGTAGCTTGGTAACGATCAGCTACGGCAAGGAAGCCCCTGCTTGCTTTGAGTTGACTGAAGACTGCCGCGTCAAAAACCGCCGCGCGCGGTTTGTGATTTTCACCGAGCTGCCGACATCCTAGTGTTTATGACGAGCGGTCGGGTGGATAGGGAAGCGCAAACGGCTAGCTTCACTCATACCCTATTGCCGGGACGATCGGTGTTGAGGCCGCCTGCTTGGCCGGACCGTAGCCCGCTATAACGCAGAGAACCACCGAGACGAAGACCGAGAGAACGGCCATTTCGTACGGATAGTAAAATTGGAACGTCCATCCGGTGAGCACCTTCGTATTGTAGACCACATGATGATACGCCATGAGGGTCCCGGCAAAGAGACCGAGAACGCCGCCTAAGAAACCCATCCAGGCCGCCTCCAAGACGACCATTCGTCGCACTTGAGATCGGGTCGCGCCGATCGCGCGCAAGACGCCGATCTCTCGGGTCCGATCTATTATGGATGCGAGCAGCGTGTTAATCACGCTGAAGATCGCCACGATAATGGCAACGATTTCGACGGCGTAATTAACGACGAAAGATTGTTCCATAATGCGCACCACGGCGTCTCTCAGCTCTCGATGGGTGCTGATGAAGAGCTGATATGTTTCTCCGTACCCTGCTTTGATTCGTTGGATCACCGCTTGCTCGTCAGCGCCGGGTTCCAACCACAGATCGAACGCGTCCACCAGTTCGTCTTGCCAATATTTTTTGTACAAGGCTCGATCGATGAGAACGCTTCCGGCATCGGAAGAGTAATCCACATAGACTCCGAGAATCTTAAAGACAACCGAACCAGACGGTGTGGGAAGCTCGAGCGTATCGTTCATGCCCTTGCCGAATTTGCTTTGAAAACTTTCACTGACGATAACTCCCTGACCCGCTCCCATATTGCGCAATGCCTTAACGCCGTCGCCTATCGCCATGGGGAGGGTCCTTACACTTGCCGACTCACGCGCTGAAAAGGACTCGATGAGGATCGGTTTCCCCTGATAGGTCGAGCGGATCAACCGATAGAGATCAATAACCTTTATGCCGGGCACCGCTTTGAGTCCGGGCAGAAGGTCTTCTCTCAACGGAACGTTTCGCGGTCCGGCAGTCCTCGCGCCGGAACTCACGATCAAGTCCGCCGTTACCATCTGATCGACCCAAGCGAGCAGCGATCCGCGCACGCTATTGACGAACGCGGCAATCGTAAAGATCGCTGCTAAACTGATGATCATGGTGGATACCGTGATGCCGGAGCGGACTGGGTTGCGACGCAGGCTATCGGCTGCCAATCGTGCTTCCGACCATGACAAACCTGGTACGCGGAGCGCCGATTGCCAAAAAGTCTTGACTCCGTACTGAATGATGGCGGGAGACAGGAAAGCCAGACCCAGCAGAAAAACCAACATTCCAACGACGTTGACGCTAAATTGCGCGACGGAGCCTCTGACGGAACGGGAAAGGAACAAGAGAACGGGAGCAAAGCAAAGACACAAAAGGCCCAAACGGTTCGCCCACGACCGCTTTGCTCCAGAACGGGGACTCCACGCGGCCTGCCTCGCGTTTTCCAATGGGCTGACGTGAATCGCTTCCCAAGCGGGATGAAGAGCGGCCAAAACCGCCACGGCGGTGCCGCTCCCGACGGCAAGCCCCAGTTCTCCGACGGTGAAGCCGCTTTGAGCCAGATCGACGAGCGAGAAGAGATTGGCCACCGTTTGCCTGACGGCTACCAGCGCCGCCTGCGCCAGCAGCCAGCCAAGAAAGCTTCCCGCGAGGGAAGCGCAAATCGCCACCGTCAAAGCCTCGGCAATAATCAAACGCAGCAGTTGACCTCGCCGCATACCCAAGCAGCGAAGCGTGCCGATCTCCCGTCTTCTTTGAATCACGGAGACGGACACGGTGTTGTAGATCAGAAAAAAACCGACGAAGAGCGCAATCAAACTGACGAAAAAAAGCCCGACACGAAACGAGGTCAGTAACAGTTCGATCTGTTCGCCTCTATTTCTAGGCCGCTCGACTTCGGCTGCCCCTCGGAGTCGAGCCCTGAGCCGCTGTTGGACCGGCTCGATTTCGCTTCCTTCTTCGATGGTAAGATCGATGACGTCGAGCTTAGCCTCTTTCCCCAGAGCGCGTTGCGCCGCCGGGAGATCCATTAGAGCGAAGTTGCCGGCAAAAACTTTAGCTGTTCCCTCTTCCTTTAGTAAGGCTCGAACCGTGTAGGTCTGCTTACCTCGCGCGGTCGCGAGCGTCACGGTTGCGCCAAGCGAAATGTTCAGCCGGCGGGCGAATGTTTCCGTAACCGCCAGGGAATCGGGCTGGGCGATAAAATCAAGCGCCTGTTCAACGGCGAATTCTGTGCCGGCAAACTGATGATCACGTATGGCGAAATCGGTCAGCAGATCGACCCCGTATACGTATAATCGCTCGCCTACGGCGCCGGTGACGGGCAAAAACCCTTCGACGGCAGCCGCCGCGGCACGCACGCCGGGCGTGTCTCGGATAATCGGAAACATGGACTCGGCCACACCGCTTTCGCCATTCGATACCTGCAAAACCGCCTTGCCGGCGATCTGATCGATGGTTGATTGGAAGGAGCTGGTGAGTGAGCGGTTGACGACGGCAATCGCAATGATAACGGCGACGCCGAAAGCGATCCCGAGAAACGTGAGAAGGGTTCTCAACCGGTGGCGGCGCAGATGGCGCCAAGAAATGATGCCCAATAGTCGCAGCATCAGGGACTTCGCTCTTCGATTCGACCATCGCGCAGGAGAATCGTCCGATCGCCGTAGCCCGACGCTTCCTGGCTGTGGGTGACCATGACAATCGTGCAACCCTCTTCTTTATTGATCTGCCTCAACAGCGACAAAATCACCGCACCCGTCTTTGAATCCAAGTTCCCCGTGGGTTCGTCCGCCAAAAGGATCGGCGGATTGAATGCCAAGGCACGCGCGATTGCAAGCCGCTGAATCTCGCCTCCGGACAATTCTTCCGGGAGATGATTCCTGCGGTGCTCCAATTGAACCTTGACCAGGAGCGCCTCGGCTCTTTGGCTCGCGTCGGAATTTGATCGACCATCGAGAAGCAAAGGCAGAGCAATATTTTCCTCCGCCGTCAACGTCGGAAGGAGATTGAAAAACTGGAAAACAAAACCGACTTTGGTGCGTCTAAAAAGCGTGATTTCATCATCCGCCATCTGCCCGATGAGCCGCCCGTCGACCAGCAGCTCACCCCCGCTGGGCTGATCGAGACCGCCGATGAGATGGAGTAGCGTGCTTTTTCCCGAGCCGCTGGGTCCCATGATAACGGCGAATTCACCCTTTGGAATATCTAGAGAGACGCCCGTCAGTACGGGGAGCTCGTGGTCGCCTTGATGGTACACCTTACGAACATCGATGCAGCGGATCATGCGGAGGAAGTGTCAACAGATAAGATGTATTGAAGGGATCTCCAATGTCGGAAAAGCGCCGCCGCTTTGCTGGCAACTTTCAAGTTCTCCCAAGTTTTGTTTTACCGCCTGAACCAGAGCCTCGACGTTGACTCCGAGATGAACGGGTCCATAGGTCTGGATTTTTTCCAATCCCGTGTGCCAAAGCTTGATGGCACCAGCCGGGACGCCCTGCTGCCACTTGAAGTAACCGGCGGCGATTTGAATGATCCCCTGATAAAATCTTCGATCCTCGCCGTGATCTTCCAGCCAGATCTCTTCTAACGTCTCATGGCATTCGAAAAAGAGCCGCTGGTTGAACTCGTCGATGCCCTTGAGAAAACGGGGATCCTCTTTGCCTTCCATCAGTCCTGTTGTCCTTGTAGTATGAGAATAGCCTGAACGGATGACACACATTAACCTGAAAAATGAACTCACGCTAGAGATCGACTCCCTTTCTTATGGTCCCTACGGTATCGGCCGCGTCGAGGGAAAGGCCGTCATGATCCCAAACACGGCGCCGGGCGACAGGGTGGCAGCGCATATCGTTGAATCGCAAGAAAGATATGCGGTCGGCGAGCTGGTTCGTTTGCTGAGACCCTCTCCCGCGCGTCAGCCTCCACCCTGCCCCTACGTAGGCGAGTGCGGCGGCTGTCCTTGGCAGCATGTCCGGTACGAAGCGCAGCTCACGGCCAAGCAGCAAAACGTCGCATCAGCGCTGCGACGCATCGGCAAACTGGACGGCTTCGATCTTCGCCCGATTGTTCCTTCGGCTAATGAATACCACTACCGCAGACGAATACGCTTACAGCTCGACGAACGACAACGGCTGGGATTCTATCAGCCGTCGTCCCATCGATTGGTCGAGATCGACGCCTGTCGAATCGCCGTACAAGCAGTGAACGAGTGCCTGGCCGCGCTCCGAAGCTGGATTCGACAGACCCGTAGCGCATTGGAATACCTCGAGATCGTTACTGGCGACCGGCCGGGAGAGGTGGTGCTCGTCGCCAAATCAACCGCGGGCTTTGTGCCGAATGATCAAGCCGCTTGGAGCCGGCTCCTCGAACAGGAGCCGCGAATCCGCGGTCTGATTCTCACGGGTCGCGATTGGCGCCGGACCTGGGGAAACACTCGGATTTCACTCCTTACGGAAGACCACATTTGTTTGACCGTTGAGGCGGATGTCTTCACTCAGATCAATCCCGAGGGCAACCGAAGAATTCTAACGGAACTTTTGACAACCGGCGATTTCACCGATCAAGACCGCGTGCTGGAGTTGTACGGCGGCCCGGGGAACTTCACCCTTTCAATCGCAAAACGCGCTCGGGAAGTCGTTGCCGTCGAGGGGCATCGCCCTTCCGTTGACAGCGGTAAGCAAAGCGCGCAGCTCAATCATCTGTCCAATATTAACTGGATCGTTTCTGATGTTCCCGCCGCGGTTGGGCGGCTGGTCAAACGGCGAGAAACCTTTACGAAAATCGTGCTCGATCCACCCCGCGCAGGCGCCAAAGGAATCGATCGCCATCTTGCCTCGTTGGGTGCTGAAAAAATTCTTTACGTTTCATGCAATCCCACCACCCTCGCCCGCGACCTTGCCGCCCTGGCGACGCGTGGGTACAAGCTCACGCTGGCTCAACCCGTCGACTTATTTCCCCATACCTTCCACGTCGAGGTGCTCGCCCTAATGGAACGAGTGTGATCTACTTTCTTAAGAAAAGGGAGGTCGTTTCGCATGCAAGCTGGAGTCGGTCTGACCGGTAAAGATTTGTATCCGCGCTTCTCGGACGAAGAATATGCTCGACGTTATCGCGCCGTGCTGGAGACCATGCAGAAAGACGACCTCGATGCCATCTTGATTTCCGGCGCCCGGGGCTCGCCAGAGGTTCATTATCTTTCAAATTACTTGGCCCAGTCTCCCTGCTGGCTTCTATTTCCCCGCCAGGGCGATCCGACCGTTCTTATTCATTTCTTCAATCACCAACCGTGCGCGAAGGCGCAGTCGATTGTCGAAGACGTGCGCTGGTACGGGCCTTCACCAATAGAAGCCATCGTCAAAGAGATTCAACGGATCGAATTGACAGAAGGCAGAGTCGGCATCGTGAGTCTACGAGCGATGGCGCACGGTCATTTCACGGCGCTGCAACAGAGCCTCCCCGGGGTCGAATTCGTGGAATTCGGCCCAGCCTTCGGTCGCGTAAGAAGAGTCAGGAGCGAAGAAGAGCTACCGTTTCTGAGACGCAGCGGCTACCTCACGGACCTGGCCTGCGAGGCTTTGGAAAGAGAGCTGAAGCCGGGAATGACCGAACACGACATCCTATCCATCGTGTACAGCGCCTATCTCAAAAACGGGGGCGATCCTGGAATCCATTTTATCGCGACGACACAGATGGATGGTCCCGATCGTTTTGTTCCCTGGCAGCGAACCAGCTCGCGGATGATTGGCGTTGGTAGCGTGGTGATTACGGAGCTGACCGTCAGCTTCTGGGGTTACTCGACGCAGATCCACCGTCCCTTTGCCATCGGACGGGAGCCTTCCGCGCTTTATCGAAAACTGTTTGACGTCGCGCTGGAGTGCTACGAGAACGTGCGCCGGATTTGTAAGCCCGGCACAACGAGTGACGAAATCGTTGCCGCGACATCCGTTATCGAACAGAACGGTTTCACCACCTACGATAGCGTCTTTCATGGTGAAGCCGGAAAAAGTCCGGAGCTGGGAACAAGATCCGCTGCGCATCCACTGGAAGCATGGACGCTAGAAGAAAACATGGTGCACGTCATCCAGCCGAATCCGATCACGAAAGATTTTCGCGCCGGCCTGCAGCTCGGCACCGCCGTGCTCGTAACGAAGAAAGGCGGAGAGCCGCTGCATAACTATCCCTTCACATTTCCCGTGTGCGGGTGAACTCCTTGAATAAGTAGTTTTCTCCGGACTTGTTCATGAGTTCATTAGTATGTGGACATCCGACAGCTATTCGACCGAGGCCCGAGCCCTTCCGAGCGCGGTCAATGGGCTGTGGCTTGTAGGCTGCCGCCCGTCCTCTCCAAGGGTGGCTATTCCAACAGCCCCGACCTGAACGCCACCTTCACGTTCGTGTGCCCGCGCTCTCCATGACTCGGCCTCGGTCGCTGCGTGGCTACTGACTTATGAACTCCTTCGTATGTCCGAGGCGTTTTCTGAGACCGCAAACTTTGTTTGTCCGAAAAGCGTTTGGGAATTGAAGCGTTCGCGGCTTCTTTGATAGGATCGCCATGCTAGACGAGGTCAATCACAGTCAAGGAGACTCCGATGAACAACGGTTTCAAAGCAATGGATTCGGATATGCACGTGATGGAGCCGTGCGATCTTTGGCAGCGCTACATTGATGCCAAGTTTATCGGCCGTGCGCCTGTTGGATTATCGCGTCACAAGCGAGACCTCGGCATTCAAGTCGAAGGCAAGATCATGCCGCGCCCGCCGGAACAGCCGAATCCCGCTCTTGGACCGATTCGCGAACGAATACTCAATGAAAAGTATTCCGAAGAAGAAGCGCGCAACTTCGACAACCTTGCCCAGCTTCGCGCCATGGATAAAGAGGGGCTTGATGTCGCGATTCTCTATCCGAGCCGCGGCCTCTTTGTCCTCGCAATGGATGGTTTGGATCCCGATCTGGCGGCGGCCATCGCCAAAGCTTACAACAATTGGCTGTACGACTTTTGCAAAATAGCGCCAGAGAGAATGTATGGCGCGGCTATCGTCGCACCGCATGACGCCTCATCGGCGGTCGAAGAAACCCGGCGCATCGTAAAAGATCTGCATTTCAGAAGCATCCTCATGCGGCCGAATCATGTAAATGGCCGCCGCTGGAGTGATCCGTACTATGATCCGCTTTGGGAGGAATGCCAGAAATTAGGCATTCCCGTCGGCTTTCACGAAGCCGGTCGTGTCTATCTCCCGCAACCGGCTTTGTCCCAGTTCATTCCGAGCTTCACCATGTTTAATACCTTGTCGTTTCCCATGGCTAATATGCTGGCATGCGCCGACATGATCTACGGCGGCGTGATGGAAAGATTTCCGAAACTCAAAGTCGCTTTCTTGGAAGGGAACTGCTCATGGATTCCGTGGCTCCTCTGGCGCATGGGCGAGTATGCGGAACTGACCGGAGCAGCGGAGCACCCCGAACTCAGGCTGGAACCGCTGGAATATTTCCAGCGCCAGTGCTGGGGCTCGGTGGAGTGCGACGAGATTACAGCGAAAAATCTCCCAGACTTCGGGCTGGAAGATAATATCGTCTTCTCAACCGACTACCCCCACCTCGACGTTAAGTATCCGCACGCGGTGGACAGTTTCTTGAAGCTGCCGTTCAGCGATCAAACGAAGCGAAAATACCTGTGGGATAATTGCGCGCGGCTTTACAGCTTCTAGCAGACCGTTGACAAAACTCGCATCTGCTTCGTTGCGTTCCACCGCCTCCCTACAAGGTAGATGCTACCAGAGGCACGGCATGCCGTGCCTCTACCCGTTGGTGTATCGCATGCCTCGCACCGGAGATCCTTTTGAGGGCGCCTGCGAAGGGACGCTTGCCGCGCATTTGAGAACTCAGTTCCGTGCCACCCATGCAGTGAGAATCGACGGCGTGTCGCTGAGAATCGGCTCCCAGGAATCGCCGCGGTCTCGGCTCACGTAGAAAGCGCCCTTCCCTTTCACCCGGGCATCGAAACCGTATCCACGCGCGCCATCGCCCATACCGCAGAAAAGCGCGTTGTCATCACTTGGATGGCGCAGCAGTACCCAAGGCATCCATGGATTTTCTTTGCCCAAGCCTTTGGTGGAAGTGTGCCAATTCTCACCGCCGTCGTCACTAATGAGAATATGTCCTTTAGGATTCATCTTCTCCCGCGCCCACACTCCGGGAGAGCCTTTGCCGCCGCACACGACCATGCGGGGCGTATTTCCGGGAAGAAAATGCCACTCGTGAGAATAGCTATGGAGCTCGGTATAGGCCCATGGCATGCCGTTCTCTACGCGGCGCCACAGTTTGCCGCAATCGTCGCTGCGAAAAAAGCCACGCGCCGAAGAGACATAATAACGTTCCTTGCTCCCGGGATAGTTCTCAAGGTAATGCATGTCGACGTATGATATCCCTTCGCTCCGGTCTTCCCATGTCTTGCCGCGATCTCGGCTATGCAGAACGCCACCGTGCTCGAGCAGCACGAAAAGTAGATTCTGATCATCCGGCTGGATGAAGATGTGGCGAACGTGAGGAAATTCGATGCCACGGAGGCGCGGCGGAACGTCCCATTTTTTCTTTTCCTCGTCGGAAAAGTTGAGCATGCCGTCCAACGGCTCCCATTTCGTGCCGCCATCCTCGCTGCGAAAGAGACGAACGGGACCCATGCCCAAGTAGACGACTCTTTCGTCGTGAGGATCGACCGTAAAGGTACGGACGTCACCCTCCATGATTTTTTTCCATGTCTTGCCGCCGTCCTGCGTCCGATAGCCGCCGTCGAAAGCGACAGCGGCAAAAACGACTTCCGGGTCCTTAAGGGGGCCGATCAGATGCTCCAGCGTTTTGCCGCCGAAGAATTCGCCGATGGCGTTGAACGTGCCAGAGCGATTATCCAAGATCTTCAATCCGCTGTTATGCGCGATGTAATAACGCAATGGTTCATCCATAATTGCCTCCTATACTCGCGGATCAGAATTAAGGCTTACCATGCCTTATCCCTTGAGGCATTCTTTCAGGCGGCGATGCAAACCGTAGCACCGTACACTTGGAGGGCCTCACCGATTCAGTTAAATCGGCGGCCGCCTCTCGCACCACCGGCGGTGCTGCTGGTAGGTATACGCCGCGCGCAAAACTGTCGGCTCGTCAAACGGTTTACCGACGAGCTGCAACGCGACAGGAAGATTTGACCGAGAAAAGCCACACGGAACGGAAATGGCCGGAAGCCCGCCCAAGTTAAACGGCGCGTGATATTCGGGCGCAAGATGTTTTTTCAGGGTGTCGAGCGCGTCTACTTCCTCAAACATCGGTGCCGTACTCGTCTGGCAGGGCAAGGCGAGGACGTCAACCTTTCGGAAAACCTCAGCGCATTCTCCCTTGACCCGGCTGCGAATCCGTTGCGCCTGCAGGTAATCAGCAGAACCGGTCAAGACACCGAAGTAAATTCTCGCCCGCCGCGCCGTGGCGCCTGTCTTGATTGCGGTTTTGGCCTCCTCCCGGTGACCCGCGTAGTGTTCATTGTAGTAGATAACCGCGTTGGCTTGACTGGCGTACTTCAGCGT
>DASQUN010000559.1:0-3370 GCA_035641275.1 Candidatus Udaeobacter sp.
GTGCCGGAATACCGAAAGTATGCTGAGCTGCGCGTGGACGCTCTCAATCATGGCCTGCGCGATATTCCGCCCGAAAAGGTTCGCTTTCACACCTGCTGGGGCAGCTATCACGGCCCGCACAAGTACGACATTCCGCTGAGAGATATTGTCGATTTGATCTTGAAAGTCCGCGCCAATACGATTTCCATCGAAGCCGCCAATCCGCGTCATGAGCACGAGTGGCGCGTCTGGGAAGAAGTGAAATTACCCAAGGGCAAGGTCCTTGTGCCGGGCGTCGTCGGACATGCTACCGACATCGTCGAGCATCCTCAGGCGATCGCTGACCGGCTTGTCAGATACGCGAAAATCGTCGGCCGCGAGAATGTGATGGCCGGCACAGACTGCGGCCTCGGCCCGCGCGTCGGTGATCCGCAGATCGCCTGGGCGAAATTCGAAGCGATGGCCGAAGGCGCGCGCATCGCGACCAAGGAACTATGGGGAAAATAAGCAAGGGAGCATAAAAGACTTTTTGCGTTCTATGCGTTGTTTGTGGTTAAGATTTCCCAAAAACCGGTCAAGGCTGTTCGTCCAGGAGTCACACGAAATTGAGACGAGGCACCGCCCGGGAATAGATTGATCGGCGCTTAGGAGGACTTACGATGAATGCCCGATGGAATTCGCGATGCCTCATCGTTGTCACAGCGTTCGTCTTAGTCCAACTCCCGGCGGGCACGGCGCACGCCCAGCAGGCGCCCAAGTCGGTGACGGTCGGCACGAACCCGGCTGGAACGGTCTTCTATGCCGTAGCCGGCGGTTTGGCCAGCGTAATAAGCGGCGCCGCGCCTTTTCAAGCCGTGGTCCAGCCCTATACCGGGACTAGCACCTTCTTGCCGCTCCTCGACCATGGTGAGCTCGACCTTGGCGTCGTCAATGCAGTCGATATGGGACTCGCCTACCAGGGACCGGCTCGGTTTAAGATCGGTGGCCGAAACCCCTTTCCCCATGTCCCCAATACGCGGCTGCTGATGCGCGGATCACCGCTGACGGCAAGCCTGGTGACCAGGAGGGATACCGGGATCAAGACCATCCATGAAGTAAAGGGGAAACGAGTCACGGGTGAATATCCGGCCCACCTCGCAGTGTGGTATAGCGTCTTCGGCAGCTTAGCCAGCGGTGGCTTGAGCTGGGAGGATGTCAAAGTCGTGCCCGTGCCCGCTGTCAACGAAGGAATAGACGCGCTGGTTCAGGGACGCGCTGATGTGAGCAACCATGCCGTTGGCTCCGCGAAAATAAAAGAAGCCGATGCTGGGGTTGGCGTGCGCTACGTTTCTCTGGATTGCTCTCCCCAAGGGGAAGAGCGTATCAAAAAAGCGGTTCCTGGTTACTATCTCACCACTCTCAAATCCGGGTCGTCCACGGGAATCGTTGGCGATACCTGTGTTCAGGCTTATGACATTTACTTCGTCGGCCATAAAGCGCTTCCGGGTCAAGTCGTCCAAGCTGCACTGAAAGCCCTGTGGGACAATGTCGAGAAGCTTCCTCCTTTGCATCCGCAATTTAAAGATTGGACACGCGAACGCGCGGCCTCGGCCGACGTAACGATTCCCTATCATCCCGGAGCTGTTGAGTTCTATAAAGGAAAAGGGGCCTGGTCCGCGAAAATGGACGAGACGCAGAAAAAGCTGCTGGCGCTGAATCCGTGAAAAGCATGAAAGGATTGGAGTCATAGACTTTTGGAGTATAGGAGTAGGTCCAGTCATAGTCGCGTCTGGATTCCCAATAGAGACATTCGGGAATGACAGACTGTCGGAGGTCTGGAAACAGCTTTTACGTCGCAAGCTGCGAGAAGTGCCCCAAAGAGATTAAAAGCATCACTCCATCACGGTACTACATGGAGCGAGGACGTTGAGCGCAAACCAACAATTCGGCAAAATTTGCATGGCTCTGTAACCTTGAGATTAAAGGCCCTATGATCAAGCGATGGAACGTCCAGGCTTTGTTGCCGGGTGTACTGTTGCTTACAACACTGGTCGAGGTTGGTGGCGCACAGCAACAGCTTCCCCGCGCCGTCACGATCGGCTCGAATCCGGCGGGTACCGTATTCTATGCCGTCGCGAGCGCCTTTTCTAAAGTCGTCAGCGAAGGTGCGTCCATGCAGATGACTGTACAGCCATATACTGGCACCAGCACGTTCCTGCCGCTTTTGAATTCCGGAGAAATCGATTTCGGTGTTAACAACGCCGTGGACATGGCGCTCTCGTATCAAGGACCGGAGCGACTGAAGATCGGCGGCCGCAACCCCTTTGCGCATACGCCCAATGCCCGCCTCGTGATGCGGGGCGCGCCTCTGTTGGTGGCCCTCGTGGTGCGGAAGGATTCGCCGCTTAAGTCGGCTTACGACATCAAAGGCAAACGAGTCACGGGAGAATACCCGGCGCAGCTCGCCGTCTGGTACAACCTCTTCGGCCATTTGGCCACGGCCGGGCTCACCTGGTCGGATGTGAAGGTGGTGCCGGTCCCGGCCGCCAACGAGGGCATAGACGCTCTCGTACAGGGACGGGCCGACGTGGCTTTACATGCTCTCAACTCCGCCAAGATCCGGGAAGCGGACAGCACGGTAGGGGTGCGGCATCTTTCCAGCGATTGTTCGCCCCAAGGTGAGCAGCGCTTGGGCCGCGCGGTTCCCGGATACTATACACGACTTATGAAAGCCGGCTCCGCCTTGGCCGTGGTGGAGGATACCTGTGTGATCGCTTACGATATTTATTTTTCGACTCACAAGGCTGCGCCGGATCAAGTCATCGCTGGCGCCTTGAAAGCGGTTTGGGACAACCTAGAGAAACTTTCTCCGGTGCACCCAATCTTCAAGGAGTGGACGCGGGATCGCGCGGTTGCCCCTGATGTAACCATGCCCTATCATCCGGCGGCAGTGCAGTTCTATAAAGACCAAAAGCTCTGGAGCGCGAAGATGGACGAGGCGCAGAAAAGGCTTCTCGCGCTGAATCCCTAATATCCAACCACGGAGGAACTTGATGAAAATCTGTTTCAGCTCGAGCATTCGAGCGAAGGGGCAAACCTGGAGACCGCAGACGTAGAATCGTGTTGGGGCTGGCAGGCCTGGACAGTTGGAATGAGCACCCTTGGGGCTGGCGAGGGCGACCTTGGAGCCAGAGCCCCATCGGATGCGGCCGGAAGGCTTGCTCCTGAGCACCTTTCGAGGAACTCTTAATTTCTAACCACGGAGGAATCAATGTTGCCAAAAACCGTTGCAGGAATCATCTTGTCGCTGGCCGTGCTCCTGTCACAACCGACATGGGCGCAATTACCCAAATCGGCGGTCATCGGAACCAACACTCCAGGCACAGTCTTCTACGCGCTGGCTAGCGGGCTG
>DASQUN010000560.1:0-5203 GCA_035641275.1 Candidatus Udaeobacter sp.
CGCCTCGGAGAAGCAACGGCTGCAACGAACGAATGGCAGCGTGCCCTGGAAGCCGCCAACACTCTGGAGAAATTACTCGTGCTCGCAGGTTACGCCGAGCAGAACAAAGCCAACGATGTCGCCGACCGGGCTTACTCCGAGGCGATCAAACTCGCGCCGAAAAATCGTGGAGCGTACGACGGCCGGTTGCGCGTTGTGGTGAGCGCCGGGCAGACCGCTAAAGCGCAAGGTGTGACAGGGGAGATTCTCAAGATTTGGCCCAACGACGCAGCAGTGCGAAATCAGGATGCTTATCTGCGATTGCTACTGGGCGCATCCGGCGAGCCGGCCGAGGCAGCGGAGCGACAAGCTGAGATTCTTGTCGCTCAAGAACCGTTTAACTGGTCGGCCCGGGCAACACTCGGGCTGGCGCGGCTGCGCCTGGGCCGGAAAGAGGATGCCTTGGCGGCCTTCCGCACCGTGCGAGCAACAGGTTCTGAGCCTCCCGGTGCGCTCGCAGTTCGCGCTGCCATACTGGCCGTAACCGGTTACGAGGAAGGCGCCAGAGGCGACGCGCGCAACCTTGGCACGCAACCTCTCCTGCCTGAAGAGCGAGCCCTTATCGCTCCGTTGCTGGGCGACTGATCAGAGGGTCAGAAATCAGGAGGCGCTGATCACTGATCACTAATCTCTGACCTCTGATTTCTGACCTCCGACCCTCCGACCCTCCGACTCCGCGCCGTTATCTTTGTGACGGGATCTCGATCGATGTTGATAGCTCTGGGAATAGGCTCCTTCGTCCGCCCCGTAGCCATGCGAAGCGTAATAGTAATAATAGCCAACGCCGCCGCTCCGGCGCAATCGATTGAGAACAAGGCCGGCTGGACGGATCCCAGCGCTCGTTAACAAGGCAATCGCGCGCCGGACCGCCGGACGTGGCGTTTTCCCCGCCCGCAAAACAATGCACACGGTCTGGACATGCGGCATCATGAGCAGCGTGTCGCTGACCGCAAGTATCGGCGCACTGTCGATCACTACTCGATCAAAAAGTCGCGCAGCCTCCGCAACTAGTTGACCAAAGAAAGGACCGGCCAGAATCTCGGCTGGATTCGGCGCGCGTCGTCCTCCCGCAAGCACGGAAAGTTGTCCTCCAGTCGCAGTGAGAAAGTTTCCCTCGATGGCAATTTTACCGGCGGCGATATCGATTTCACCGGCTGGGATCGGACGCGCCGCCGAGGCTACATCCGCCTCACCTACCAGACAATCCATCACTCCCGGAGCGCCATCCTCCCCGGAGTTATCTGTTGGGGCGGGCTGGGGGAAGTGGAAGATCTTATGCATGTTCGGCCGGCGCAGATCACCGTCGATAAGGAGAACGCGATAACCTTGTTGGGCGAGCGCGAGGGAATAATTGGCGCTGGTGAAACTTTTTCCTTCATTGGGCAGAGCGCTGGTGAAGAGCGAGACCTTGCGTTCGGCTTCCGGTCCCAAAAGCGAAAGGGCCGCGCGCAAATTGCGAAAAGCTTCCGCGGCCGGACTCTCAGGGATTTTCACAACCACGCGGTAGTTTCCGCTTCCCCCGGTCCTGCTTTGCCGTTTTAAGCGAGGCGCCGGGCCCTGATCGGTCGTTTCTGGAACAGCCGCAAATACGGGTAATCCGAGCGTGTTTTCCGCTTGATCGACGGTTTTGATGGAACGATCGAGCGCGTCGGCGCCGAAGACAAACGCGAGTCCGGCGGCTAATCCGGCCAGCAGACCCAGCGTGATCGCTTTGGTAGGATTCGGACTAACAGGCGAATGCGAAACAGGGTAACGCTCGACCACACTCACCGCATTGGTCTTCACGTCTTTTGTTAGACTTGTCTCTTTGATCTGGCGCAGAACGCTTTCGTAGAGTGCGCGATCGGTTTCAGCTTGCCGGGCCAGTTCCTGGTATCCGATCGCAGTGCGGTTGAGCGCGAGAGCCACGCCCTGCTGATCTTGTAAGGCCCCTTGCAAACTGGCTTCGGTTGCCCTGGTCTGTTCAATGGCGTTACGCAGAATGGGAGGTTGCGCCATGGCCGCTTGACGAAGCTTTTCTCTTGCCTCTGCCAGAGCGGCGCGCGCCGCCATCATCCGGGGATGCTTTTCCTTGTATCGCAAAGACAAGGTGGCGATTTGAGCTTCTACTTGCGTGACACTGCGTTGCGCATCAGTCACCAATGTTGCGGCGGAGATGCCCGGGATCGCAAGCAATGCATCGATGTTGTCGCCGGCCTGTTCGATCTGTCTGAGTTCGCCTTCAAGGCGAAGCCGGTCGGCTTTTGCCGCCGTCAACTTGGTGTTTATATCTTGCAGCTTGTCCTCGACCAGACCCCCTCGGGGACCGCCGCCCCCAGCGCCCGATCCTTGCTGTGACCCGGTCGCGGCCGTGCCGCCGCCAAGTTGCAAAGCGTCGGGATTTTTCGCTTTGTATTCCGCAATAGCCGCCTCGCTTCTTTGCAGATTGACTTTCAATCGTTCTTCTTCTTCGAGGAGATAACGTAATGACTCCTCGCTGAGCGTGGCGCGACGTTCGATGGAATTGCGAATGTATTCACGCCCGATTGCGTCGGCGAGGCGCTGTGCCATGACCGGGTCGCGATTGGTTACGTACACGTCGATCAGACGCGTGCCGCGACGAATCACCGGCCTTATCATGCCTGCGAGCGCGCGGCCCAACGCCTCTTCGAGCGGCGTAAAGGTCCTCACACCAACGGCGCTTTGAGTTTTGTTCGCGTCGGGCGATGGACCGGTGCCGGGCGTCGCGCTGGGTTTGCTGCTGCTCCAAATATTTTCGCCCCCGAAAAGCGCGCGCCCATTATCTTCAGCTAGTCCTTCAGAGCGTACGACTCGGGCAAGGAGAGTTTGATTGGTGAGGTTCTGCTCGATCGTTCGCAGCGCCTCCTGGCTGGCCAGAAACATCGAGCGCATGCGCGCAGTGGAGTCTTCCGTAGCAACAAGGGTCGGCTCCTGAAACTCCACTTCGAGCACCGTGTGGCCCTGATAGAGCTTTGGCGTTCGCGCGAGATAACCCAGCGCGAGGAAAAGCCCGGCCAGCACACAAAGGGCGACGATCCAAACCCGCTCGACGAAAGAATGCCAGAAGCGCCGAAAATCGAACCCGCCCTTAAACCCAGCGAATTCTCCCGGTAAATGGGATAACGCGTTGTTACCTGGATTCGGCGTATTGGCGGCTATCGATTCAGGTGAGGATGGATTAAGCACAGAAAGAAAATTGAGCTCGAACGCGCGATTCTACACCCGAGCAGTGCGCTCGAAAAGGTGCAGACGTAAAAAGTTTTCTGCTAAAAAATACTTTCGCCGACGGTGATGGTGTCGCCCGGTTCGACGTGAAAACCCCCGCCGCTCCCCTTTGTGAACCGCTTTGCATTGATCTTGAAAATCTGATCGCCACCGGCGGCTTGCCGGCGCACGGTTATCCTTTCTGGCGCGGCGATCCGCGTGTAGCCGCCCGCCATCGCGATCGCTTCCAGGAGATCGATCCCGCCAGGACTGCTATCGGGCATTTCGTAACTGCCGGGGCGACTTACCTGACCCAAAATCGAGAAGCGGCGCTTCGCGTAGCCGAGGAGCATGACGTTCACTTTTGGACTAACCAGATAATCCCGAGCGTAAAGATCGGTGAGTTTTGCCGCCGCCTGGGTCAGAGTCAATCCCGCCAGATGGATGGAACCGAGTAAGGGCACACTCAAGTTGCCTTCGGGATTCAATCGTCCATTCGTGCGCAAGTCGTCCTCGCCGAAAACCTCGACCGCCACCTGATCGTTCGCGGTCAAAATGTAGCCAGGAGGCGCGCTGACGCTGCCCCCCGAGGTAAACGCGGAAGCCGAAGCGGGACCGGAAGGCTGTGAGCCGGTGCTTCCTTGATCGATTTGCGCCAACAGAAGTCCCGGGAGCAATGAAAATACCAGCGCAGCCGGCAACCACCGCCAGTGCGCTCCAGCTCGGAGGCGATTCAAACCCATGCTAAAATCTAAACGTAGCCCGAACGCCAACCTGATTATCATAGAAGCTGAAAAAACTCAAATTACTGCAGTCCTGGCGGTGGAGGTAATAGGCGCCTACGCTCAACCATCGAGTGATCAGCACGTCCACGGAGGGTTCCACAAAATAATAATCATCCTCCCGGGTTGCATTCACTCCGCGGTTGGTGGCGAAGTAGTCCGAATTCTCATAGCCGACCGCCAGACCGAGGTAAACACGCCGGAGCAAACGCTGCTGAACCCGGCCCACCAAATATGTCGTCCCGAAATTTTGATCGGCAAAAAATCCGGAATTTAGGATTCGCCGGCCGCCGGTCAGGGTGATAGTCGTTCCGTCAAAGGGCCGATAGATGGCGCCGAGCTCAAAGACTGGTGAGACGTAGTCGCTGCGCTGACCATCGAACTGGCGGACCTCCACGCCTGCGGAGGCGGACAAACCCAACTTGCCTGTCGCCTGGTAATTGATGCGAAAATTCGCTTGTTGGAAGGTTTGATCCACACTTGGATCCTCCACAAAATCCCAACCGAAGGTGCCGCCGACGCCGACCGTCAGCTTTGGCGTCATAATATAGTTAATGTAAAGCCCACCTGAGATAATCTGGGAGCTGATAAAATCATGATAGTCATAAATTGAGGCATCAAATTCACCGGTCAGAAATAGTTTTCCCGTGAGCTCGTAATTTGCTCTCAGACGTGTGACAAAAAGATTCAACCGGGTGCGCGCGCTCACGTCGAGGTTTGCCAGCAGTCCGGTCGTATCGAGCGTGCTATTAAGATTTGCCCCATCGAGTATCGCCACCTCTTGGCTCAGATTTAGCGTTAAACGGCTGAACCGATACTGACCCTCGAGAAGGATCAGATGCTCAACCGCGTCTTGGTCTGAGTGATCGACGAAGAGAATCACGCTCGGCATGTAGTCCAAACGGAGAAAGTTCCCTCCGCGTCCTTCGATGTCGCCGAACCCAACCGTAAGCATCGGTTCGATCGCAAAATAATAATCGGAGACCCGATTAGTATGGCTCAAAAAGATGTTGTCGTCATAAACTCCGCGAACGTTCAGCGCCAGCTTGTAGTGAAAACGCCGCGGTTGCGCTGACTCGACTGTCGATGAAGATACCGTCTCACCGCCGAGGCTCAGGTTCTGCGAGTTGAGGCCGCCCAGTGGAGCCGTCGGTTGCGCTGGAGCAATGTCGGTTTGC
>DASQUN010000561.1:0-4457 GCA_035641275.1 Candidatus Udaeobacter sp.
AGTCAGTTCCGCTCTCGCGCGTCGTTGATTTCGGCATGGCCCGTGAAGTCTTTCGGGAGCTGAAGGCAAAGTGAAGCGTATGCCGCAGCCGATGGGTCTTTGCCTCACGGCCTGCAGCCTCGCCCTTCGATCCAGCTTTCATCGTCAAGGACGGGCCTTTCCGAGGATGAATATTCCCGTGGAAACGGCACTCCGGATCCGCTCGCATCCCTGGGTTTCTGTTTTTGCGGGAGTGACAATCCTGTCCTTCATCATGGAACGTGAATGAAGCCAAAAGAATTCTCTTTGAAACCGACGCGCATGCGCACTCATCCGCACACGACGAGGTCGCGTTTGATGCTCGAAGTCGCCTCCGCGCTTGTCGGTAGAAAAGAATGGCCATATCTGCAGGCGCGAGTGAGTTTGCGCGAACAGGGTTCGGACGAGTGGCCCGTGACCTTGTTTGCCAGCGACAGCCCGGCAACGATTCCGGAGGTCGCCGCAGGCAAGATACAAATCGCCATCATCAATCCGTCGATGATTCTGAAATTGGCGGCCTTGGGGAGCCCGCCATTTGCCGGGCCTCTTCCGTTAAGATCGATCGCCGTGCTTCCCGCTTCCGATCAAATGGTATTCGCCGTCACTCGAGAGACCGGCTTGACCTCACTCGCCGAACTGCGCGAGCGTCGATTCCCATTGAAAGTTTCTCTCCGTGGCCAGCCGGATCATTCTCTGCATTTAATCACCAAACACGTGCTTGCGGCCGCGGGATTTTCTCTTGATGATATTGCCTCGTGGGGCGGCGAAGTCAGATACGACTCGGGCATGCCCTATGGGCCGAACCGCATTGGAGCCGTGCAACGCGGCGAGATGCACGCCATTTTTGATGAAGGGGCAAGCGCCTGGGGCAACATCGCGCTAGACCTGGGCATGCGTTTTTTAGCGGTGAATGAGAACATTTTACAGGCCCTGGAAGCCCTGGGTCTACGCCGGGGCTTAATCGCGCGTAAGAATTTCCCGAAACTCGCCGCCGATGTCCCGACGCTCGACTTTAGTGGCTGGCCTATCTACACCCACAAGGACGCGCCCGACGAACTCATCGCTAATTTCTGCAGCGCCCTGGAAGCATGCAAAGATCGCGTTCCTTGGGCACAGGCAGGTCCCCTTCCGCTCAAGCGGATGGTGCGGGATAGCTCCGAGGGCCACCTTGAAGTTCCTTTGCACCCCGCAGCTGAGCGGTTCTGGCGCGAACGAGGCTATCTCACGTAATCACGTCCTCCAGTGCAGGTTTCTCTATCCAGTCCACTTGGCTGCGGATTAGCATGTAATTACACCGGCTTGTCGGCGCCAGACTTATCTTAGCCGCCCAACCTAAGTTGTAAACTTTCACTGTAGATATTCGTCTGATAATGCAAAACCTACTGCTCCAAGGAGGGATCAGATGAACCAGGGACAAATATTTCTGTTAGGCAGCGCGGTGTTCGCTTTAGCAACGTTTGCGTCAATCTCTGCCGACGCTCAGGAGGGTGGCAGGCGGTCTTTTGCCCAGGGGCCCAGAATGCATCAGAGGTTAGGTGCTGAGGCGCCATTGATTAGCATCGCGCTAAAGCACCAAACCGAGTTGAAGTTGACGCCCGATCAGGTATCAACCCTGGAAAAAGTGCGAACCCAATACCAGAATCAAACCACCCCCATCCAGGAGCAGCTGCGTTCTATTGAGGGGGAAATCAGCGGCCTCCTTCAGGAAAGTCCAGCAAACTTAATCCAGGTAAAGCTCAAGATCGAGCAGGCTGAAAAACTGCGCTCTGAGCTGCGCTATCTGCGAGTCGAGGCGCTGGAAAACGGCAGGACTGTTTTGACCGCTGAGCAAAAAGATCAGCTAAAAAATCTCTTTGCCTCCATGCGTCACAATTTCCGTAAATCCCACGGCCAAGCCTCCTGAGCACTCGGTCGTCCAAAGCTACTAACAAAAGGCCTGAGGCAAAAGCGCTCGGGCCTTTTGTTTTCTCCAGCGCATCAGGTGGGAGCCGATCTTCGAAAGAGCGCGTCCCGAAGTGCGCTATGGCGACCATGCCCACACGGAATCCCGCCCTCGCGGTATGTCAACGGCGGCGGGCACGATTCGTTCGGCTTGGCTCCTGAGTCGTGGATAAGGCGTCCGCTGTCCTTGACTGCATGGGTTAACTCGATTATTCTGCATAGGCTATTATTTCACATCAATGCCTTCCGTGGACTCCAGCATTCTACCTACGATAAAACAGCGTGGCCGGCACGCCCGCCCGGTACATCGGTGCGTAACGTAGGCGCTGCTAAAGTGATCACTGGGCTTCTTGAGACTCCGCCTCGCTCAGGTCTGTTTCGCGAGGCGCGAGGTTTCATCGAGCTGCCACGTCTCTTGTTGCACATGCAAACATTGGCGCGCCAACCGCGCGGACAGGGTGAACCCGTTCTCGTTTTACCGGGCTACGGAGCTGGGGATATTTCAACCGCCGTTCTGCAAGGTTACTTGCGATTCCTGGGCTATCGCGTTCGTGGCTTGGGACGCCGACCCAACAAGGTCGAAGTACCGGAACTGCTAACCCGGGTGCTCAAACGGCTGATCTCTCTAGCTCGCAGAAATAAACAGAAAGTCCGAATTATCGGCTGGAGTTTGGGTGGGTATCTTGCGCGTGAGGCGGCCCGCGAGCGCCCGGATTTGGTTCATCAGGTGATTACACTTGGTACTCCAGTTATCGGTGGTCCCAAGTACACCGTGGTGGCTCACGTCTTTCGTCGTCGGGGCATCGACATTGATGCCATAGAAGCGGCGATCGAATCGCGCAATCGAGTCGCGCTTATGACGCCGATAACGGCAATATACTCTCGTCTGGATGCCGTGGTCGCGTGGGGAGCCTGTATCGACCATCAAACGTCGAACGTGGAGCATATCGAGGTGCGGGCCACACACTTCGGCCTGGGTTTCTCGCCAGACGTTTACCAGATCATCGCGCAGCGGCTCGCCGAAGTCGCTACCGAAGGAGCCGATCAACCCTTATTCGAGCCTATCGCCGCACCGAGCCTGACGCCAGCAAAGATTCTGAACGTTGCGGTCACAACCAAAGAGCCCGCGTAAGTCATTGCGCCGGCTGGTTGATCGCCTGGCTACCATCTGCAGGGAAAGGGAATCGGAAAACAACAATGGCCGAAACAAAAACCAATTGGCGGGATAATGGCGTCCGGATCATTCACAGCAACCAATTGGATCCAAATACGCCGCAGACACCCGGAATGACCCGGGCCGCCGCGATCAACCGGGCCATGGCGGGCGCCAACAAGCTCTGGGCCGGATCCGTCAGTGTCGAGCCCAGCGCCAAAACTGCTCCTCACCATCACGGCGAACTAGAAAGCATCATCTATGTGATCAGCGGTCGAGCGAGGATGCGCTGGGGCGAGCAGCTAGAGTTCGTCGCCGATGCCGGTCCGGGAGATTTTATCTACGTGCCCCCTTTCGCTCCCCATCAAGAGATCAACGCGAGCAGTGACGAGCCGCTGATATGCGTCGTAGTCCGTAGCGACCAGGAACCGGTTGTCGTTAATCTGAACATCGCTGCGGCGGAACCGCCGGAAGAAGTGCTTTGGAATGATCCGTCGCATCCCAGATCGTGAGTTTATTCCCACGGTCATTCTCTAGCCCGGATTATTCAGCGATGCTGGAGCAGCGCCGACACACTGTCGCAAGCCTTCGGCCGCGAGCCCTTTCCGGCTGCGCTCAATGGGCTTCTACCCTGTAAGCCACCACCCGATCCGCGCCAAAGGTGCTCATTCCTCCCGTCCGGGCCTGAACGAAACCTTAAACGTTTCTCTGAGCGCGGCCTCCATGGCTCTTCCCTCGGCTCGGAGGCAAGAAAGCCGGGGAGATACGAAAGCCGGCGCACCGGGAAGCTACGGTGTCAAAGAGGAGAGACACCGCAGGATAACCACCGTGATCTCGCGCTTGAATATTCAGGATACGCCTACCTCCTGGGTAGTAAGGTGAAAGAGATCTCAGGAGGCTTGGTGTGATTGGTGAGAGAGGCAGAGGCCTATTGCGCCGGTTTGAGGAGCGGCCCGGCTTTCTAAGCGAGAATACGATGAAATGATCGCGGCTAGTTTTCGGTCGAACGTCAATTCCAAGATCTGCCAGATTTGCGTGCTTCCTCAAAATACATTATCCGAGATCCTTGTATGACACGTTCGCGTGTCATACGGTGTCACCCTTGAGGGCTGTCAAAACAAAAAAGGAGCGAACACGGAATATGGCTTCGGCAGAATCAATCGTTGATGTTCACCACCACTACATGCCTGCTTTGTTGTTTGATCGTCTAGCCGGACAGGCGGGCGGCCGACGCATCGTCACTCAGGAGATCAGTCTGACCCTTCACCCATCGCGCAAAGATCTCGAAGCCCATCTAAAGGTTATGGATGAAGCCGGCGTGACCGTAGCGATCCTCACCGACCAG
>DASQUN010000562.1:0-4012 GCA_035641275.1 Candidatus Udaeobacter sp.
TTCCGGCGTGCCGGTGCCGGCGCTGTTCTCAAATGTCGGAACCTGCTTGCCCATGTCCTGGTGCGCTACACGGACGCTGCGGGTAACGCCGATGGTATTGGGCTTGCCTCCATCGACTACGACCGCATCGGAGCCGTTCGGCATCTTCAGCCGCTTCGGCGCCCGGTCCCTCCACTTGACGGCAACTCGGTTTCTCCAAACATCCGGGTTGAGATCGATATGGCCATCCCCGGAAATAATTTTGTACTGGCATCCCATAACTATTCCCTTTCCTAGTGAAACTAAACGAAGGCTCCGACGTTTTCGCTGCTGGAAGGAAGCGGAAGCAGCCGGGAGAATAGCGCCTTCATCGCCCAATTGGCCAGCGCCGCCAGGATGAAGATGAAGAGGAGGAGCGCGTACATATCGGCGATGCGGAACTGGCCGTAATACTCGACGATCATGAACCCGAGTCCGGCTTTGGCGATCTTCGTTTCCGCCAGCAGCGCTCCGGTTACCGACGCGCCCAGTCCGATACGCAATCCGGTAAAGACATACCCGGTAATGGCCGGCAGATAAACCTTCGTGGCAATCTTGAGCTTACCGGCGCCGAGAGTCCGGGCCACGTCGAGGAACACCGGCCGCACTTCTCGCATGCCCGCGATCGTGAGCAGCGCGATCGGGAAAAAAGCGGCGATCGCGCCAACGGCCAGCTTCGAGTGCGTGCCAATCCCGAGAAATAAAATAAACACCGGGAAGACGATGATCTTGGGGACGACCGCAAGGTAGAGGATAAGCGGCTCCATAACTTCCATGAAGCTACGCCGGCTGCCAAAGAGGATTCCCAAGGGAATGCCGAGCCCGGCGCCAACGAAAAGACCGCCGAGCACTTCGTACAGACTCGCGTAAAGATGCGGCAGCAAGACCGGCGTGGTGATGTATATCCAAAAGGATTGCAGTATGTCTACGATCGGGGGAAAGAGTTCGGATAGAATCGAGGCGCTCTTTCCGACCAATTCCCACGCGGTCAAGAACACGATCACGGTAAGTGTTTGAACTCCGGTGGGTGTCTGCGCGCCCGCCGTCAGGGACGCCAGGGGTTGGCGGATTCTGTTCACGCTCACCTCCGTACGAATACCTCGGCGCGGTTGATCATGAAGAGAAACAAAATCGAAAGCAGAGTCGTTCCAATCAATCCCGCGTACACCTCTCCCACTTCGAAACGGAACGCAGCCTCCGAGAGCCACATCCCCACACCCCCAACCTGAACGACGTATTCCAGCCCGAGGACGGACTTCAGAATGTAGGTAAGGCCAAGCCGAAAGCCGCTGAAGATCGCCGGCGCGGCAGCCGGCAGGAGGATGTGACGAAACATCCGTTGGCGCGTAAGATTCATACTCGCGCCGACCTCGAGGAGAATTGGATTCACTTGCTGAAAGGCGCTCTTTGTGTTGATGATGATCGGCACCAGCCCGAAGAAAGAGGAGAGGACGATCACCGCAGCACTGTTGCGGCCGAAGAGAACGAGAAAGATGGGGTATGCGAGAATGACCGGAGAAGAAAACAGCGCCGCCAAGAACATTTCGTAGCTGGCGCCGACGAGCCGATAGCGCCAGAGGATAAATCCGACGAGGAGTCCCACGACGGTTGCAATGAGCAGCGCGGCGCCGATCTCGTACAGCGTAACCAGAGTCAAGTAGAGCGCGTTTCCCGCGACGATTTGGGACCATAAAACGGCGAGCGCCTGGAGCGGCGAAGCCAAGAAAAACGGATCGATCCAACCCAGTCGCACGGAAGCCTCGACCAAACCGAGCCCCCCGACAATCAACAGCATGCGCCAGAGCGCCAATCGGGTGTCTTCTCTCACGACGGCTTCTTGCCTCCGTACGGCGGATCCTCAAGGTAGATAGCTCAAATCGATCAAGCGGTCGAGCTCGGCTTTACCGAGCGGTTGCTGGATGAATTTCAGTTTAACCGCGTCTTCTATGGTGGTTTGGACGCCCCGGATGGGCTTCATGGCCATCGCCGGCTTGTTATAGAAATCCCAAGTCTTCAGCACCGCCGACTCGGGAAGCTTAAGCTCCGCCTTTCGGACCCATATCTTGGCCGTCTCTTCCCTGTGGTCCATCATGTACTCAACCGCACGCTGATGGGCCCGGAAGAATGCGCGCACGGCATCGGGCTGCTTAGAGGCGAAACTCGTATTAATAAAATGGACCCGTGAGGTAATATTATTGAGCGCCTCGATCTCGGAGCCTTTCACCACGACCCGTAGCTCGCCCTTGTCGATACGGTCGAGCATAAACGGCGCGACGGACCAGCCCGCGTCCGCCTGACCGGTTCGAACTCCGGTATAACTTTCGGGTACGCCGCCCAGAGAAACGGGTTCGAGCGGCTTCAATCCTTTAGCTTTGAGCTGATCCGAAATCGCCAGCACCGCCATATGCGTCGACGAGCCGGCGCGGCTGAAAGCGACCTTTTTCCCCGCGAGATCTTCTATTTTCCGAATCGGCGAGTTCGCCGGCGCGTACCAGAAAGAATCCATGCCGGTGATCTCCGCGGCCGCGACCTTTATCGGCGCGCCTTTGGTAAATGCGCTGAGGACGGCGAAGAAACCGGTCGATAGACCGATTTGGGCGTCACCCGACACCACCGCCTGCACATTCTCGCCGCCGCCCTTGGTGAAAACCGCATCGACGTCGATGTTACCTTCCTTGTAGTAACCCTTTTCCTGCGCGATATAGACTGGAACCGCGACGGTAAAAAACACCCTGTGAGGCACGACGATGACAAGTTTGGTACGCGGAGCGGCGCCTTCGGCGACGGACGCCACGAAATGCCATAGCGCCAGCGCCAGCACCATACTGGCGCCGAAGTAGCGATTATCGATAGTAGCTTTTTTCATGGACGACCCTCCCTAATCCGTTTGCTCCATCTGCTTGAAACCTTTTAAGGATTCCTCCCTCAGTGTGCCCCAGACGTGCCCCACGAGCTGGCCGAACTTATCGGATGCGATAATCGTCGAATCACGCGGATGCGCCAGATCGATATCGAAGACCGCTTTGACTCGACCCGGCCTTGCGGTCATCACCATCACGCGATCCGAAAGCTGCACGGATTCATTGATGTTATGGGTGACAAATACGATGGTTTGACCGAGTTGCTCGCGGATTTTGAGCAGCTCTTCACCCAGAATGATCCGCGTCTGCTCGTCGAGCGCGCCGAATGGCTCGTCCATGAGAAGAATCTTCGGCTCCATCACCAGAGCGCGGGCGATTGCGACCCGCTGCTTCATACCCCCGGACAGCTGTGAAGGATACCGATGCTCAAAGCCTGCTAAACCGACAAGCTCGAGCATCTCGAGAGCTTTTGTTCTCCGGGCTGCGGACGGTACGTCGCGCATCTCAAGACCGAACTCGACGTTGGCCAGGGTCGTCCGCCACGGAAACGTCGATTCCTCCTGGAAGACCATGCCGACCGACGGGTGAGGAGACTTCACCTGCTCGGCGCCAATCTTAACTTCTCCCTCATGGCTAGGAATCAGACCAGCGATGATCCTGATGAGAGTGGATTTGCCGCATCCCGACGGTCCTATGATGGAATAGAATTCTCCCTCTTTAACCTCTAGCGAGACGTCGACGAGTGCTTTGATCTCATCGGCGCCATCGTCCGGTGTACCGAATGTTTTGCTAATGCCATTGACCGTCAGCAACGCCGAACGATTTTGCGAGATCATAGAGTTAAGATTTCAGCCGGAGGCTTGCCCCGAGATCCCCTTTCTGGGAAATGACAAAAACGAGCACCGACTTTGCCGATGAATTTCTGCGACACCATACTCGCCTATCCTACGCCAAAAAGAAGAGATGAAAAGAGTATAGTTGACACACCAACGAATTATCGGATACGGTCCGACAAATCCGACCTGGCACGGCGATCACTGGCAGCCTTCTCGCCGGGCTGTTGTCCCGCTGATTCATGCTGGAGTCTCTCGCGAGTTTAGGCTACGGCTTCACCATTGCGCTGCAGCCGCAAA
>DASQUN010000563.1:0-4715 GCA_035641275.1 Candidatus Udaeobacter sp.
CCTCCACGTCAAGCGGACGGTTATCAAAGTTGAAACCGCCTTGTTTAAGTATCGCTCTAATTTCTTCGTGTACGGCGAGGCGGATCGCATCAGGGAATGCCTCGCCGAAAGGGTGCTGGTTTTCGGGTCTCGTCCATAGATCACCTCTGAATCCAGAGTGACGTGTAAGGGAACTACTAAGCTTCATTGAATGGGGTCGTGGTTGGAATAGGATAAGTGCTATCGATAGAAAGAACAGACCCGTGACAGGAGGTGTGAGCGCTCATGCCACATGACCACAAATATAGCATCGCGGACGATGAGGCTGTGCACGCGCTTCTTGATAAGACGCCGGGAGAAGCTCTTAAAGGCGCTGGAGGGGGCGTCCCGGCGCTACAAGAATTCCGATCAGAAGGAGCGGCAGGCGTTTTTCCATGGGCTCCTTACCGGCTATGCAGTCGCTCTGAAGCTCTGGTAGTTTCAAACCCCTTCAGACCTTCTGGTTAAGCGAAGACCTATGGCCCAGAGGTGGCCTGTGCCTCAAAGAATTTATGTCGCCGTAAGCGGCCTCATTTTCGATCTTGTCTTCCTCCTCCACCTGCTGCGCATCATTTTCGGCTGGCGGGCCGAGATAGGCGAATTTGAGGTCCCCATGTGGATCTCCTGGGTTTCTCTGGTGGTGGTGGGATATTTAGCCGTAAGCGCTTATCTCCTTTTGAAAAGATAGCGGAATTTTTTGTCCGTTCGCTGAATGTAACGCGCCGTCCACTTAGTCTTCGAACATGGAAGGTTGAACAGATACATTGCTTACCTTTTCTTAGCGGCCCTTGCCTTTCGGATTATCGCAGCGCACTTTGTGGCGTCCGCTTCGGATTCAAATCCAAAGACCGCTGAATATTTTCTCCCTACAACCTGGGCCACAAGAAAATCCAGGCTGATCCCCGCATCGGCGATGGCCTGCGAGGTTGCATAGCCAAGGCCCGGACTGTTATCGCCCTCGACCAGCAGAGCGGGAATGGCTGACGCGCTGAATCCCGCTTCCTTGGCCGCAGTAACGGACTTCCTCCCCGTAACCGGATAAAGCTCAATTGCGGCCTTGGATTCCTGGCCTGGAAAGCGATAAGCCATCACAACATGGATGTCTGCGCGAGCGCTGGCAAGCGGCGCAAGAGCGCTGGCAAGAATTCCGCTCCTATTCTCAACCTCTTTTCGCCAGAGCATGATCTTTTTCACGGTCACCGCCATAGTGAGTCCCTCCTTGTTTCGTCCAAGAATTCCTTGTTGCTCGAGCAATTCTATTGCGGACGGCTGAGCGCTGCAAATTGCAGTACGGTACGATATGTTCCTCTTCCGGCTGTTCTGAAGGTATTACGGGAGCGGCCTCGTACGTTCGTTCTTATCCGGCCAGCCGTCGCAGGCATTCTAACCAGAGCGGATTTCAATAAACCACCCGTCCGCATCTACTTGTTTAGCCTGATTTCTCTGCTTGAGATGCACCTTGGCTTTTGGGTTCGAGCAAAATATCCTGACGATTCGTGGGAGAAGAAGGTGACGAGTAAACGTTTGGCAGCAGCGAAGAAGATGCAAAAAGAGCGGCGCAAGCGCCATCAAAATCCGTTTCTTGTTGCATGCCTTCAATTTTGTGACAAGCGGGACCTCGTGACGGCTAACACCGAACTCCGAACTCCGAACAGAATTATCGCTCGGCACGAAAGCGCGTGCGTCTCGTTTTCTGCGGCAAGCTAAAAATCTCCGAACCGTGTTGGCTCACACTCAACACGATTTAGTCGGGGTATCATCATAGGAACAGATGATCGAGATGGTCGAATGGATAGAAAATGTCGTCGTGCGTCCGATGTCCGGATTGAACAAGTCGCCTCAATCTACGCAGCCGGATACGAAGACGGTTTGTGGGCATCGGCCTAACTCGCGCGCGCATCTAAAGCTTATGGTGAAGGCTGAGAGTAAATTGAATTCTCCGTCGAACCAATCTCGCCGGTTTTCACTGTTGCGTCGTTCAATTCAATTCTAGGGTGTCTGCGGTTGGTTCGCCTGAATACACCGCGGGCTGATATCTGAATACACTGCTAGATTGTATATGACGGAATCAATATACTTGACAAGCTCTCACTAGGCGGGCGATATTTCGGCAGTTTTTGGTTTTTTGAGAACGAGGAACCGGAACCTAATACACTGCCGGAAGTGTGGCAGTAGACTTAATAGTTCGGCCTCACGAGGTCGCCAATGACTTCTGCTGAAGACTGGGCAAGGGCAATCCGGGTCTCGGACATACTGCTCCGTGGACACCCGCGCGCAGTCGCGGAGGACGAACCCACACTCTTGGTACAACGGATCGCGCGGAATCCCGTGTTGTGCGGAGGCCCGGTTGAGCATTTTTCGCAGGACATACCAATCTGGGTTCCGAAGACACCCGACGAAGATAGCCTCCATCCTATTGATGTGCTGTATGGAACCTACGACCCTAGATCTCGCTCTATCAATATTTTCGTGAACCGGATACGTCAGGACGCAAAGAGCTTCGGCGCTGAGCCGAACGAGCTTCTTGAGATTGTCCGGATACATGAGTATGCGCACGCTGTAACTCATCTTGGCAGCCGCAGCGATGACGTTCAGGATCAGCTATCGTCGTTCGGGGGTGGCAAGAAGACTGCATGGTCAGTTTTCATTGAGGAGCGCACTTCGTGGTTCTCGCGGTTCCCGACTGAGCTGCACGAGTTCCTTGCTCAAGCTCTAACTTATGCAGCGCTGTCCCGGCTGTCCGCGCCGCGGAGATGGGAAAGACTTCGGGAAGTCTTTGATGCACTAGAGGCCAAACAGCCTCCTCAGTACAAGCTCTCATCATCAGTGAAGCAGTACGCCGCCGGAGCTGATTGGCCTCTAGTCCTGGGCGCGGCAAGAGGAACAATAGACGTTTATCGACAGCAGGACTTTACTCTCAGCGCGGGGCTTGAAGCGTTAGTATGCAGTGCGGCCGAACCACGCGTTACAGGGGACGCGCCCTAAAGGTACGCGCCCTAAAGGTACGCGCCCCTGAGCGTGAGCGTTTGGCGTCAGAAAGCGACGTCAGGTCCCGTCCCAGATGATGCTGTGTGACGGTTCAGCTTGACCTTCCGCCGACCGGAAAGGCTGGTAGCGTGAAAGAGATGGCAGCGGAAGCACTTAAGGCGAAGATCAAGGTGTGCATGTTCGACCAGTACGGGACGGTGGTGGACATGCAGAAGGGCCTGACAGAGGTAGTCACACCTTACTTGAAAGACAAAGGTTGGAACGGGCGACCGGACGCATTGGTGACCTGGTGGCGACGTACGCACTTCGAGAACTCCATGATCGATGCACTCCTGCATAGGGAGCACACACCGTACAGAGAGATCGGGCACCGAGCCGTCGCCTACACGCTTGCGCGCGCCGGAATCGCATACACAACGGAAGAAATTCGCTTCCTGGTAACGCAGATCGAGCGGCTCCAACCCTTCCCCGACGTGCCCGAAGCGCTCGCTCGCCTAAAGACCCGATACAAGATCGCTGTGCTCTCGAACGGCGATCCCGACATGCTGGAGACCGCCAAAGCCTTTCATAAGATTCCGTTCGACGCCGTGATCTCGGTCGCGGTCGCCAACTCATTCAAACCCCACGTGGCAACGTACACCAAGGCCGCCGAGATCATGGGCGTGAGAATGGATGAAGTCCTCTTCGTCGCCAGTCACGCCTTCGATTGCATCGGAGCCAAGTCCGCAGGCATGCATTCGGCATTCATCGATCGTCGCAAGCTGCCCTTCGGCAGCACCCCACACCAGCCGGACATGGTTGTACCGGACATGAAGAGCCTGGCCGACGTAATGGTCTGAAGTGGCACCTCGCAACCGTCGGGGCACTTTAGGGCATGCCGGAGATCGGATTGGAGGTAACTCAGCTAGTGATCCGGTTGACGCCGAACAACCCGTCACCGGACCCCTGCAAGCGTCGCTTGCGCGCCACTTTCATGGGCCGGTGAACGGAACCGTTAACCCTACGATTGAACTGAATTCTCCTTCAGTCAAACGCTATTCTCAAACGCGGACGCGACGCTTTTCTACGTTCGATCGCAACGAATCCAAGTCGACGTTGTATTGAATCCTATGCCCGGGAAGTGCCCACAGTGCGGATCGAGGACTTATTTAGCCCGAACGACGATACAGACCGACCTCATTGAAATCCAAAACATCCCTTGCACCGTATGTCAGGAATGTGGACAGGAGCAGATCGGTCAGCAGGTTCAGAAAAAAATTGACAAGCTTCTCGAACGTGCGGCCAAAGGAAAACTCAAGTCCCGCGTAGTCGTGATGTAGCTGCGTGGCTATCGTCCAAACGTTGGCCAATCCAAACTGACTGCGGTTAAGGAACTTGAAGGCGTCTGCGGACGAATAGGGTCCGAGCGAATAGGAGATCGGCCGCCAGAGCAGCGGCAATGCCCGGCACCGATCACTTGACCAGGTTTCTGCAAATGAACGATAGTCTGAGGCAAATTCGCTGAAAGAATGGAGAGCCGTCTGGGTACAAGGTCTTAACCTTTATGGTCGGATACCTGCATCATGCGAAGACGAGAAAATAAACTCGAGTTCCCGCTGCCAATCATTTCTGCAGAACATAATGCAGATAAATCATCGTGCCACTCTGGAAGCCCGCGTAGATCTTCGATCCTTTCACGCCCGCGAATTCTTGAAAGGGTTTCAATAGCC
>DASQUN010000564.1:0-2147 GCA_035641275.1 Candidatus Udaeobacter sp.
CTGCCGGAAGAGCTGGAACTGATCCGCAAGATGATTCAGTTCGCCGATGTACTGGAAGAAAGCGTGCGCGAGTTGGAGCCGCACCGGATGGTGTTTTATTTATTGGATTTGGCCGGCGAATTTCATCGCTACTATAATCGCCAGCGCGTTATCTCGGATGATCGAGGGTTAAGTCGCGCGCGATTGCTACTGGTGGAAAACGTACAAAAAACGATTCGACGGGGACTCGAGCTCCTGGGCGTCGATGCGCCGGTGAAAATGGCCTCTCGATCCTAGGTGGAGCCGTCCCGATAGGGATTGCCAATACGGATACTTTTATGGCGGAGAATCGCAGAGGTAAAGACAAACGCTATTACTTCAGCCGGGGTCAGCTGGTGCTGCTCGGTGGCGGTTTTACTCTCGCTTCGATGGTCATCTTTCTCATGGGGATGTTCGTCGGTAAAGGAATCGAAGAAAGAAAGATGGTGAAAAACGAGGAGCCTTCGATCAAGATTCCGTTGAAGCCGTCGTCTCAGGGTTCGAACGGGGCACCGGGAGCACAACCCAAGGAAGAGCTAACGTTTTACGATACCTTGACGAAACCGGCAGCGCCCCAGGCTGTTGTTGAAGAGAAGCCGAAAGAAACTAAGCAGCCGCAGAAAGTCGCTAAGGTGGAGGTCAAGGAGAATAAACCGCAAGCCAGGGAAGAAACATCGCCGCTGAGAGCCATCGAAAGGAAGACAGAAAAGCTTGTCCCAGCCGCGGAGGCGCCGCAGAGAACACCGATAGCGGGGACCGCTGAACAGAAGGGCTGGACCGTGCAAGTCAACGCCTTTCCCGACGAGAGATCCGCCAAGATCTGGGTTGATAGGCTCAAGAACAAGGGCTACAACGCCTATGTGACCGAGGTGCATAACAAGGGCAGGCTTTGGTACCGCGTCCGTGTCGGAAGGTATGGCACTCGTGAGGACGCGGACAGGTTGGTCGAGACTTTGAGGAACAAGGAGAATTTTGCCCACGCCTTTGCCACCATCCGGTGAGAAGAACAAAAGGCGCGCCATGAATATACGCGAGGCTATTGAGAAACTGGTAAATCGCGCGGATTTGTCCGAAGCGGAAACCATTGATGTCATGAATCAGATCATGACCGGTGAGGCAACGCCTCTTCAGGTTGCCTCCTTTCTGACGGCGCTGCGCATGAAAGGAGAGACGGTTGATGAAATCACCGGGGCCGCACGTGTGATGCGCGAGAAAGCGCATCGGGTCAGCATCGGATCCAAAATGGTCTTGGATACTTGCGGTACCGGAGGGGACCAGAAGGGAACTTTCAATATCTCTACTACGTCTGCCTTTGTCGTCGCTGGGGCGGGCGTTAATGTCGCCAAACACGGTAATCGCTCTGTATCAAGCCAGTCGGGCAGCGCCGATGTGCTGGGGGCTCTCGGAGTCAAAATAGATGCGCCCAAGGAACGGGTGGAGGCATGCATCGCAAAGATCGGCATCGGATTTTTGTTCGCGCCGCTGCTCCACGAAGCCATGAAATACGCCGTCCAGCCGCGCCGCGACATCGGCATACGCACCGTTTTTAATCTCTTGGGTCCTCTGACCAATCCCGCGATGGCGAGCCATCAGCTGCTTGGGCTGTACAGTGGAAAACTCGTAGGCGTGATTGCGCACGTGTTGAAAAACCTCGGCAGCGTTCGCGCGATGGTGGTTCATGGATTGGAAGGGTTGGATGAAATTTCGCTTTGCGGTCCAACCCAGGTCGCAGAGCTGCGCGATGGTCAGGTCAGGGAATACACAATCGAGCCCGAGGCATTGGGGCTGAAAAAGTGCCCTCTTGAGGATCTGCAAGGCGGCACTGCGGAGCAAGGCGCAGCCATCGTTGAGGGCGTGCTCCAAGGCAACAAAGGCCCGAGGCGAGAGGTCGTGTTGCTCAACAGCGGCGCCGCTCTTTATGTGAGTGGAACCGCGGCAACTATCCAGGACGGCATGCGCCTGGCTGCGGAATCCATCGACTCCGGCAAAGCGCGCCAGAAGCTCCAGCGGCTGGTTGAAATGACGAACGCTGGCTAAGTCTCTATGGCTGAATTTCTGGCCACGATTGCCGAGCACGTACGCGATGAGGTCGAACGAAGGCGGCGCCAGGCACCATTGTCAGCACTCCG
>DASQUN010000565.1:0-7913 GCA_035641275.1 Candidatus Udaeobacter sp.
GGTTCCGTCATCGACAGTTTGATCACGGCTTTCATCACCCGGGCTTTCACGGTTGGAGCTTCACGATTGACTAATGACAGCGGTTCCTAATGGCTGACACCAACTCTTCGCTTCTCGAATGCAGATACCGAGCGGTCGTGGCGAGACTCTTATGGTTCATCGGACCCTTTAGCGGCATCGGGCCGGCGGTCGTTGGCTTGAAGCCGCACACAGGGCGTTCAACTTCTGGTTGGCGAAGTCACCACGCTACTCGTACCGTCGCTTAGCCACTATCGACCTATCCCGTCGACCATCAACTCCATTTTCGATATCTGCGCCTCGTGTTCAGCTAACGCCGAGCTTACCCGCAGCGGGGAATTGAGTCAGCGCGACAAAGAGGACAAGGACGACTCATGAGAAAACGCACGGTCAGGTGGAGCGACACGTCAGGCGTCCTTCGGAGGATTCTCGGCAAACCATTTCGCGATCGCCGGCATATCCTTCTCGAAATCCCCTGGGATCGAAAAGTTCAGGACACCCGCTCGGCTTGAGCTACGGTTCTCGAAATCATGCGTCATTCCACTCGGTGCCAATACAAAGGATCCTTTTGTCGCATTGATCCAGCGGTCCCCAAGGAGAAAACTCATCGCTCCTTCAATCACATAGAAAATGTCGTCTTCCGCGTGGGAGTGCGCGCCAGGGCCCTGCGTGTGTGGCTCCAGCCACCACTCAGACATGGAATACGCTCTTTGTGTTTCGTCTCCGTCTGCTTTGAAGACAGCGCTAATCCGTCCCATCGGGTAAGAGCGTCCCTCACCGGGAGGCAGAAAAATGCGGACTCGTTTTGCAGGACTGTCTTGGATGCTCATGTATCCTCCTAAAAGTCGTATGATACGAACACCTGGCGTATCACGTGCGATAGAAGCTAAACGAACTTCGTTATTTAAATCAAGAAAAATTGGTAGAGCGTGAAATTCCCGTGCTCGCGCCCAACACCTTGTTCTCTGATATCCCAAAATTTAGGATGAAGGTGTGCTCAGTGACACAAAGGTTGATAGAAAGCGACTGCCCGGCTTGGGTCTCTTATAGATCGGGAGAGAAGATGTTTACCCGAATATTGGTGCCGCTAGACGGATCGCCTAACGCGGAAAAGACTCTGCCGCACGCTCGTGCTCTGGCGCGAACCCTGGAAATACCAATAACCCTTATAGCGGTCATCGAGACAGCGGCCGACTTTTTTACGAAAAGAGCCCGTTATCTCGATACGCTCATAGAAGATAGCATGAGAAATAGCGAGGAATACCTCAAGAAAATCTCCAAGACGTTCCCCAGGGCCAGCATCCAATATAGGGTGGAGAAAGGTAGAGCCGAAGACGCTATTATCACGAACGCTGCCGCGGATAATGGAACGCTTATCACAATGGCCTCTCATGGCCGTTCCGGCCTTGACCGCTGGCTGCTCGGGAGCATCGCCGAGAAAGTAGTGCGTGGAGCCAATAACCCGGTTCTTGTGGTGCGAGCGAACGAACAGGCCGAGTTCAGAGGGTGAAACGGTGCCGGATTCGATCATGGTCTCTCTCGATGGGTCGGCGCAGGCCGAGTCCGTTCTGCCATATGTCGTCGAGCTGGCAAAAGCTTTTCATGCGAAAGTAATGCTCTTACACTCTTACATTCTGAAACAGGTCATCTTCAACTTCGAGGAATATACCGCCGATCTGGATCAACTCAAAGGAGAATTGAAATGGGAAGCCAAAGCCATGAGTTACCTGGATGAAAAGGTAGCGGAGTTGAAGAGTCGCAGGCTGGCCGATGTGTTCTGTTCCGTCACCGAAGGAGGTGCTGCGGAAACAATTATCGAAATGAGCAAAGGAACACCAAACACGCTGGTTGCAATGTCTACCACAGCGGCTCGACCCTCAAGCATTGGGTACTCGGAAGTGTCACGGAGAAAGTGCTCCGTAACGCGAACAACCCGGTATTGGCGATCCGAGCCTGATCCCCGTGTCGCGAGATTGCGACTTTGGGAAAGCGGCTTATTACGCATGAAATTTCGATTACTCGCTGCCGCGATGTTTCTGACGAGCTGCGCCACCTGGCAGCCCCTCGGATCTTACGAACCCCAGAGTCAACGTAACTATAACCGTGACTTGTACGAGTGCGAGCGCGAGGCCACGTTTGCTGGCGGTTACAACAAGCAGCAAGTTTTTGATAATTGCATGAAGGCTAGGGGATACAAGCAGAAGTCATAAAGCTTAGTATGAAGCCGTAAACCGCCGCATCTTCCCGGCGTATCCATTCACATTCTAGGTGGCCGTTAAGTTCCGATGCGTCCGTGTCGCCGTCCATGTTTCACGCCGATCCCGATTCTTCGTGACATTTAAGGAGTGGGAGTCCAAACAACCTGCATTCACCCTTTCGGCGACTTTGCCACCAACGCGTCCCGAATCTCCCGCAGCTTCGCCTTCATCTTGGCCGCATTCTCGCCTCCCATCCGCACCAGGATCTTCTGCCCCGCCGAGAGGTTCTCCAGCTTCGGATCGGCAAACTCGTACAGCACCTTGGGCTGCGTGAGCCGCACCGGTTCCTGCACTTCTGGCGTCGCCAGCAGATGATCGATCACCTCCACGAGGCGATCATTGAAGTACTTGCCCGGATAGCCCAGCTCCTCGTACTGCTGCTGGAACAGAGGATAAAAGCGCACGTACACCGCCACCAGCGGCTCGGTGGGCACCGCCTGCGCCAACTGCACATAGAGCACGTACCGCGCCGCGTTCTCCGGGCTGATGGTGAGGTTCTCGCCTTTGCTCGCCGTGACCAACCGTCCCGCCACCGGCTTCACCGGCATCAGCCGCACGGGCAGGTTCTCCCGCGGCAGATTGTCCACGGTGGCCACAACGCGGTGAATGATATCCTGGAGATTGAAAAACTCCTCCAGTCTCTGCCCGAACAGCTCCGCCAGCTCCTCCCGCATCGCCCCGTCGCTCTCGGCCAGCGTAGGCAGCGGCTCTGGTGGCGGCGCGGCCGGCTCAATGGGATGGCGTATGGGCGGCTCAGACGGGGCCGCGGGCTGCTGCTGTACCTGCGGCTCGGGCTTCTCGCTCTCGAGCCGGAAGTACAGGGCAGTGGCCCCGCCCAGCGCGACAATCAGGATCAACCACCAGATCGGTTTTTTCATAAGCATCAAATCCTAGGGTGTATATTGACGATCCTCCCGAGGTCGCGGTTCATTGGGGTCCGCCCCTGGGCAGCGCTGCTGCTCAGCCTCGCGATCGTTTTTGCGGGGCTGGCGGGCTGGTCGATCGAGCGCAGTGATATCGGAGAGAGATGTGCCGAGCCGATCGGCGTCCCGTCTCGTGTCGCGTTGGAATCCGGCATGGATGCGATCTCCGGTGGGTTGGATCAGCCCCGAGGTCTTCCAGGTTGGTGGATCAGAAAATATCGAGTCGGATTTCGTCGGGGACCGACTTTCCTTCAAAGCTTGTTTGGACTTTCGCCGTTGTCTCCTTACCGGGATCCAGCCGTCCCTTGCTCGGTGCTTCAGTTGCGCCTCCGAGCCAACCGCCGGTGTCGGTCTTGCCCTGCCCGAAGAGTTGATAGGCGCGCGGTTCATGCGCAGTATTTTTAATGACGACTTGCAAATTTAGCCTGCCGTTTTTTTTCCTTGTCGGCGTCCATGTAGGGTTCGGCTTTGACGAGCTCGCCAACGAACGCTCCATGATTCCACCTCCCGGTACGAAAAAGTTTTTGAAACGTGAATCCTGCGGCGATTTCGATTTCTTTATGGAACCGGTCAGGGACTATAAAATTGGCATCTTGCATCCCTAACGCGCGCCGACGGACGCGAAGTGAGTTTCAGCAGAAATTGTGACGGGATGGATCGACGCCGGACAATGTATTTCCGCAAAGAGGATGCCAACGAAGAACCGATGAAGAAAAGCCGGATCTATTGGAAAAACCCGAGTTTGGCGGCGCCAACCCGCGTCGGCAGGGATTTGCAAGACTTACTTAATGTAAAGATTAGGCACACCGCAGGCCAAAATTGAAATTATCGTGTACAAGAAATACACAGTATAGTCCGGTCATCTGCTCAAAAACTTTTGTAATACGGACATTGGCTCAAAACTTGTTTACGTTAACAGCGACTGAGCGAATGGAGAGAGCCGCTCCAATACGCGGAAGACGCAGAGCGGTTACGAGCATGGACAAACCAAACTTGCCCCGCGGTCAGGGCAGCTATAGATATATTTTTTCTTCCGTTCCATGCCGCGAGCTATGAGAATAATTCGCCTGGCGCCTTGACTCAAGCGAATCATGACCCTAAGCAGAGCTTAACGAGAAATTTAGAAGTCGATGGCGAATGCGAGAAAGGAGGATCTTATGGAAGCGAATATTTTTTGGCATTCATTGCGTTGTGCGTCGGATGCGCAACGCAGCGGCTGAGGATTTTCACGCGGGAAAGGCGATTGTCTCATGGTTTTTGATGCTCCGGCGGCGGCTATGATGTGACGGGAGCAGGGGGTCTGATGCTCGCCGTCTGTACAAACGCGCCGAGCCGGACGGATTGACTTTTGCAACCTTCAATACTTCGCTGATCGTGCAACGTGCCTTGGGCGATCCGAAGACCCGCTTGGATTTCAGAAAATGGTCCGACGGGTTCACCTAAGCAGAATGCACATCTATCTAAACCATCGGGCCGGCAATGAAACGGACATCGGCCCGAGATGGCGAAATTCAGAATGAAGGAGGACGTAACGATGTCGAAGTTACAGATGAAAAGCGGGATCAGCCTGCTAGCGGTAACAGCACTGCTATTGGGCACGGTGGGCACTGGCGTGACGGCCCAATCCGTTCAACTGTCCACCGGCTGGAAGACCCCCAGCGAGCTGTACGCGAAGCTGGCCAAACTGCCCCCGGATGAACTTGACCAAGTTCTTTACGAAGGAGCTAAAAAGGAAGGGGCTCTCACCTATGCCGGGCCGTTCGAGGAGAGCCAGATGGCGAAGCTGATGGACGGGTTCATGCAAAAGTACCCAGGTATCAACGGTAAAGGCATGGGCGGTCAGCAAGAGGACATCAGCAACCGCGTCCTCGCCGAAGCGCGCGCCAACCGCAGCAGTTTCGACGTCATCAGCATCGGCACGTTCCTGGGACAGTATCGAGAGGCAAACGCTTTGGCCCAGCTTCATGACCTCGTCGGCGACGCGCGTTTTCCCGCCCAGTTCCGCGGCAAGGACTTTTATTCGTGGAACCTGTTGAGCATGATCATCGCCTACAACACTAACCTGGTGAAGCCGTCGGAGGCTCCCAAGAGTTACGCGGAGATGCTCGATCCCAAGTGGAAGGGCAAATTTTCCGTCGATAACTCGCCCGACACGTGGGTCTTCGGTATGCTGCACAAATGGGGCGACGAGAAGACTTATAACTTCCAGAAGCAGCTTATCCAGGACCAGAAGGCGCTGATCCGCAAGGGTCACACCAACCAGACGAACCTGCTCGTCGCCGGCGCGTTCCCCGTATCCATCGAGCTCTACTCCTACAAGGTAGCGGACATGAAGAACAAGGGCGCGCCCGTTGACATGGTTTTTGCCAAGGAGTTCGTGTCGGCCGAGGCCAGCGGGGTCGGCATCAGCAGCCGGGCAGCGCACCCCTATGCGGCGCTGCTCTTCGCTCGTTTCCATGTGGATCCCAATGGCGGGCAGAAGATTCTCGCCCAGTTCGGGCGCGTCATGGCGCACCCGGACACCAAGCTGAAATACAAGGAGCTGCAGCAGGTAACGGCCAAGGACACGCTGGACCGTATGGCACTGTTGACCGCCGAGGAGTTGGTCAAATACAGTAAGCCGTACACGAAGATCATCAAAGAAATTTACAACCCCGCGTTCCGGGGCAGCAAGTAAGCTAGAACGCTAACCGAGCTCGCCCCGGTTGTCATCCCGGACTTAACTCCAGTCCCGGGGCCGGGGCAGTTCTCTCCCGCTTCTCGATCGATAACGACGATCGGCCGATGTAGCGTGTTAAGGTCAATGTCGGGGAAGGTTGCCTTTATAAAATGAGTACCCAAGCTGTTTCGGTATCAACGAGGCGTTCGTTGCGCCTGCCCCTCGACTGGTCGCGCTGGTTGAATGGCCAAAGCATCGGTGTGGGTTTGCTAACCCTGCTGCTAACCTGGTTGATCATGGTTCCGATGGCAGTGGTGATCTGGGGTGCCTTTCGCGATGGCCAACCTGGCCAGGCCGGTGAATACACCCTGATGAAATTCGTCGAGGCCTACCAGGGAACGCTGTTCCTGACCGTCGGCAACACCATGATTTTCGCGTTAGGCGCTGCATTCCTGTGTCTGGCGATCGGCACCTTTCTGGCGTGGATCACCGAGCGTACCGACGCGCCGTTGCGGCCGTTGATTTACGCCATATCCTTGTTTCCTTTGATCGCCCCGGGTGTCCTGATGGCCAGCGCCTGGGTCCTGGTGCTCCATCCGAAGATCGGCATCATCAACGTCGCCGCCCGAACTTTGTTCGGCATCGAAGGCACGGCGTTCAACGGCTACAGCATGGCCGGCATGATCTGGGCCCAGGCCATCGATCAGATTTCGCTGCCCTTCTTGCTCATGGCCGCGGCGTTTCGTTCCATGGACCCCTCGCTTGAGGAGGCTTCCTCCGTAGCCGGCGCGCGCTTCAGCACCACCCTGCGCACGGTCACCCTTCCGCTGCTGCTGCCGGCGCTGCTGGCGGTTTTCTTGCTCGTTTTCGTCCGCGCCATCGAGAGCTTTGATGTGCCCGCAGTGCTGGGCGTGCCGGCTAGTATTCCGGTGTTCGCCACTCAGGTGTTTCTCGCGGTCTGGGATGTGCCCCAGGACTACAACGTAGCTTCGGCGTTCGGCGTCGGCTACTTGATCGTCAGCCTTTTTCTGCTCTATCTCTATCACCGTGCCACCCGGATGTCGGAGCGCTTCGTGACGGTGACGGGCAAAGGATTCCGGCCCCGGCGCATGCAACTCGGCCGATGGCGGTGGCCGCTAAGTCTTCTTAGCTTGCTGCTCCTGACTTTCAGCGTGGGTCTGCCCGTGTTCGTCTTCACGTGGACGTCGTTCGTGCAGTTCTACCAAGTTCCGTCCCTTTCGCAGCTGCAGCACTTTAGCCTGGACAATTACCGGGCGATTTTCGAATTGCCCCACACGGCGCAAAGCATTTACAACACCCTGCTGGTCGGCGTCCTGTCGTCGCTCATCATCGTCCTGCTTGCCGCCACTGTCTCTTGGATCGTCATCCGCAGCCGCGTTCCGGGAAGAAAATTCTTGGACTTCCTGTCCTTCTCGCCGATCGCCATCCCTGGGACGGTCATGGCTCTGGCCCTTTTATGGCTGTACCTGGTCGTGCCGATTCCGATCTACGCCACCATCTGGATTCTGATCGTCGGTTTCGTCGGCAAGTACATTACCGTCGCCGTACGCTCGACCCACGCTTCGTTGCAACAGATCAGCGCCGAGCTCGAAGAGGTCTCGACGGTGAGCGGCGCTTCCTGGGGCCGGACCTTCCGCTCCGTGGTGCTGCCATTGATGGCTCCGGGCCTGGTGGTGGCTTTCATCTATAGCCTATCGCTGACCTTTAAGGTTCTGTCCCTGCCGATCCTGCTCGGCAGCGTCGACACCAAGCTAATGTCGGTAACGATTTACAATCTCTACGAGGACGGGCAGTACCCCATGCTTTCCGCGATGGGCGTGATTTTGCTGCTGCTCGTTCTCACGCTATCCCTCGTGGGCGCTTACATCGGCAGGCGCTTCGGTGTAAAGCAGGACTGAAATCTCAAGCCCAAGCGGGCCGCACCCTCGTCGACTCCTAACTGGCCGTCTGTCGCCTTTCGCGACCGGTCTCGCGACGGGGTAGTGCTCACTTTGGGACAAGCGGGAAGCTCGTCAACAGCAATCTTCTCATGTA
>DASQUN010000566.1:0-3822 GCA_035641275.1 Candidatus Udaeobacter sp.
CCAAGATATTCCGCAAGGAGCAGGACATACATAAGTGGAATCATCGCGCGGTACCGAACCAGCGCCAGCACGCCAAGCGAGGCGAGCAAGAAATGAGAAAGCCCTAAAAGCGTGGTTACCGAAACCACTGCCTCTGCGCCACCGGACGTAAAAGTATCGATCGGGATGCCGTCGGCCGATCGGACGACGTTGTAGGTGTCAAGAATTGAGCTCAGACTGATGCCAAGTTTCATGAGGACGAGCAGAGCAAAGAGCCAGAGTGCGAGCTTGTGACCGCGGTAATTATTGTCGAACTGCTGCGGAAAGATTCGGTCGAGCATATGGTGCAGCGCCGCTGCTAGCGTTTGTTTGCTATTCCAAATTGATGACGACTTTTCCGCGAGCGCGGCCCGTTTCCACGTATGCGATCGCCTGCGGGACCTCGTTCAACTTGTAAGTGCGGTCGATGACGGGTTTCACTTTTCCGGACTGCATGAGATCGGCTAGGATGGTCAGATCATCTTTGTTCCCTTGCGCCATCATCATGCTCATCTTCTGACTTATGAACGGCGAAATCACCATAGCTTTGATCGGCCGAGCCATGGGACCGACCCACTTACCTTCGTTTGGTCCGCCACCGCCGATCATGACGCAGATCCCATTGGGTTTTAAGACGCGTCTGAAGCCGGACAATGGTTGAGTGCCAACATTGTCGAGAATCACGTCGTAACGTTCGGCACTCTTCGTGAAATCCTCTTTCGTGTAATCAACGACATGATCCGCGCCGAGCGAGCGCACGAGATCGACATTGCGGCCGCTGCATACGCCGGTCACCTCTGCACCGAGCGACTTCGCAATCTGAACGGCGAATGTCCCCACCCCTCCGGACGCGCCGTTAATCAAAACCTTCTGCCCCGGCTGGACCTTTCCGTGGTCGCGCAGACCCTGCAATGCCGTGAGACCTGCTACGGGAACACCGGCTGCCTGCTCAAACGTAATGTTGGCCGGTTTCAGTGCAACGGCCCGATCCGCACGAGCACAGAGATACTCGGCAAAGGCGCCGCTTTTGTTGCCGAATACTTCATCACCCGGTTTAAACAGAGTAACGTTCTTGCCCACGGCTTCGACCGTGCCAGCGTAATCGACCCCCACTCGCGGATCTTTTGGTTTACGCAGTCCGCCAATCATCATGCGCATGACGTACGGCGTACCTCGGATGAAATGCCAGTCGTACGGATTTACCGAAGCCGCGCGGACTCTGATCAGGATCTGATCGTCGCTAGGCTCGGGCTTTTTGATGTCCTTGAGTTGGAGAACATCCGGCGGCCCGTAATCGGTGTAGACAACCGCCTTCATATGCGGTTCTCCCGTCTGGATCGGTTCCTGTTTCTCTGTGGCCAATGCGTAAAGAAACAGGCCGCCGAACAGCAAGACTATGAGCAGGAAGCCGTAGCCAAAGATACGGCGGAAGATTCTGCGCTTCGGGCGTGGTGATGTTGGGGTTGGGTCAGTTTTCATTTTGTTCTCCTTTATTGAAGAGTGATTACGATTTTCCCGCGGGCGTGGCCTTGCTGGAGGCGGCGCACTGCTTCCGCCGTTTCAGTAAGCGGATAGGTCTTCTCCACTACCGGAGTCAGCTTGCCTTCCGCCATGAGGTCGCGCAGAAAAGCCAGGTCGGCCTTGTTGAACGTGGTTATATACCTCTCGAACTTCTGGTCAACGAAGCGCGATCGCAGCGACGCAGTGAATGTACCCGCGATGCGGCTTAGCGAATCTTCATACGCTCCCATGCTGCCTATCCCGGCCAGGACGCAGATGCCGTGAGGCTTCAGGATCCGGCGACGTTCTGAGAAGGAGCGATTGCCGACATTGTCGAATAACACGTCATAACGCTGCTCACGCTTAGTGAAGTCCTCTTTCGTGTAGTCGATGACGTGATCAGCGCCGAGCGTTCGCGCCATCTCCACGTTCCGTGTGCTGCACACGGCTGTGATCTCGGTGTCAAACGCCTTCGCAATCTGGAGCGCGAACGTTCCGACGCCGCCAGATGCGCCGTTAATCAGAACCTTCTGGCCAGCATGAATCTTCCCTGCGTCGCGCAGGCCCTGCAGCGCGGTCAGACCGGCTACGCCAACAGCGCCAGCTTGCTCAAAGCTGATGTTGGCTGGTTTCAAAACGATCGCTCTCCGCTCCAGAACGCAGACATACTCCGCTATGGCGCCCCATTTCACGCCGAAGACCTCATCGCCGACTTTAAACTCAGTGACGTCTTTGCCGACTGCTTCTACGACCCCGGCAAAATCGCGACCGAAGCGCGTGACCTTCGGCTTGCGCAGTCCGGACACTAACCGACTGATCCACAGGTCGCGTATTATAACTGCCTCCAGTGAATTCAGCGAAGCTGCGCGAACCCTGACCAGGACCTCGTTGTCCTTAGGCACCGGCTTCTCAATCTCCTCCAGCTTGAGAACATCAGGCGAACCGTACTCACAAAACCTGATCGCCTTCATGATCTCAGCTCCGGGAGGAATGCTGCGCCCGCAGTCGTTAGTCGAAGTCCAATAGGCAAACTGGAACCAGCCGAAGAGGAGGAGCAGAAGAGCAAGCAAACTCCATTTCAGGGTTCGCTTCCATTTCATAACTCGAGTGAAGTCCGAAGAATCTCCTGCAGATGTGAAGTTTCGATACTGCTCAAGGGCTAGGTCTTTGGGCTGTACTTATCGATCAAACCTTGAAAGCGCGGGTCTTTGCGCAGTGGGTCCCAAGCTGGATCGAGCTTGAGCATTGGGGCGGTGAGGCCGTTCGGGACAATGAGCAAATGATCGAGCAGTCGAAATGCTTCGTCGAATTCCCCGGTCGCGGCATAAATCTGGGCGAGCACCGCGGTTATTTGTGGCCCATCAAAAGCGTCTTCGGCTTCGGGTAACAATTCAACTGCGCGCTTGCCTTCGGCGATGGCTTCCTGCTTTTGACCCAACGCCGCCAGGATGAGGCCGTGCTGCCCGTGCCGCGCCGCGTCTGCCGGGGCTGCGCGCAACAGCTCGTCTGAAACAACGCGGGCGTGTTCGAACGCCGTTCGAGCTTTCGCTTCATCGCCCTGACGCAGGTAAATCTCGCCTTCCAGGAAAGCCTTCGGGCAAGGGGCAGTGGTCGTGTTCGACAATGTCTCACCGCGAAATTGTTGCACGACTTGAAGCGCTTCGGGAAACTTCCGTTCTAGTCTTAGAACCCAATGCCGGGCCATTGTCATTACACCATCCGAATCGGTTTCAGGCGAGATTGAAGAAAATACTTTTTCGGCCGCGCTAAGATCGCCCTTCCATTGGGCCGCGAGAAATGCTTTCAATCCGCGTGCCTGGAACGACTGCGGCGATACTGCGGTGACGCGATCAATAGCTTTGTCGGCGGATTCGTAATCCCGCTGGGCCATGTAACTATAAATAAGATTCATCAGGACGTTTGTGTTTTTTGGATCGAGCGTGGCGGCTTTTTCCAAATTCGCGGTTGATTCCGCCCACTTGCCCTGACGCCGCTGAATGGAGCCGATGGCCAGATAGGCCTGGGACTCGTTCGGCAGGTCGCGTCTGGCGATGTTGAATTCGGCCAGGGCGCGTTCGTAGTCGCGGTCGCCATAATAATAAGAGAAACCGAGTGCGAGATGGCCTTCGGGAAGGTCCGGTTGCAATCGCAAGGCCTCATTAGCATTGAGGCGCGCTTTTTCCCGTCGGCCGGGGGTCGGATCGAAGCTGTGATAAGCCCAGCTCTCCACCATCGAGAGACCGGCAAAAGCCAGGGCAAAGTTTGGATCAAGCTTGATAGCTTGTTCGAACAGCGGCTCAGCCT
>DASQUN010000567.1:0-3264 GCA_035641275.1 Candidatus Udaeobacter sp.
ACTTTGCGAAAAACGACCTCTTTGATGTCGGCCTTGCCGCCCCAATAGTCGTCGTTGCGGGTGAAAACAAAATTTCCACCCCTCTGATAGCTGACATATTTATACGGACCGGTTCCTATCGGGTTCTGATCCAACTTATCACCGTACTTGTCGGCTGCCACTTTGCTGAGGATAAAGCGATTTTCTAGACGATCCAAAAAAATCGCATTGGGCTGCTTCATGACGAAGATAACGGTCTGATCGTCCGGTGTTTGCACCTCGGTGACATCTTTGAAATTGGGCCCTTGCAAGCTGGCCTTGTCGTTCTTCATGCGATCGATAGAGAAAGCCACATCTTTAGAGGTCAAGGGAGCCCCATTGTGGAACTTGACACCCTTCTTCAACTTAAATACCCATCTCTTGCCCTGGAACTCCCATGAATCAGCGAGGACACCGACATAATCTTTTTTGTCGTAATCGAGCTCGATCAGAGGCTCGATGACATGCTGCCAGTTCCCATAGATAGGGCTGGAGCTGTGGTTGTAGGGGTGCAAAGAATCGGCGACGCTCGAATGGTAAATGGTGACCCGATCTCGAGAGGCAGCGAAAGCATCGCGCGCTATGTAGGGCCCGATTGCGGCGCTTACCCCCAAGGCTGCGCCTCGCTTGAGAAAGTCTCTGCGGCCGATAGCGCGGCTCTTGTTTGCCATAAAACCCTCCTTGTTACTTCACGAACTCTTAGCCTTCATCCTGAGCAAAGTCGAAGGATAAACCCTTTCCAGCAGCCTGTTACTCTCTTCTCAACTTTGGATCAAAGATATCGCGCAGGCCATCTCCGAGCAGATTGATTCCGAAAACCGTAACGAAGATCGCCAGCCCCGGAAAGATGGTGAGCCAAGGTGCGCGGTTCATGTAACTTCTCCCTTCGCTGAGCATCGAGCCCCAGGTTGGGATATGAGCCGGCACGCCCAGTCCGAGAAAACTTAAACTCGCCTCGGAAATGATGACGATGGCCATGGCGAAGGTTGCCACCACTGTGACGCTGGGAAACGTGTTGGGGACAACGTGCTTCAGAAGAACATAATGATCTCTTCCCCCCAATGCCTTGGCGGCCGTAACGAAATCGCGCTCTTTTAGAGATAACACCTCGCCGCGCACGACCCGACAATACTGCACCCATCGGCTCATCATCAAGGCCACAATGATATTAAAGACGCCTTGTCCCAGAAAAGCCATCAACGCGATGGCGAGCAGCAGAAACGGAAACGCCAAAAATATCTCGGTGAGTTTGCTGACCACCTCATCCGTGCCCTTGCCGAAGTAACCTGCGATGGCGCCCAGGAAACAGCCCACGATGCCCGCAAGGATTACCGTGGTCGCACCCACCAGCAGCGAAATGCGTGAGCCATAGATGATCCGGCTCAAAATATCGCGCCCGAGATTGTCGGTCCCGAGCCAATTGGCCGCCGAACGACCGCCCATCCAGCCGGGCGGCTGAAGACGGGTCTCGAGGCGTTGTTCTTGGGGATCGAACGGAGCCAAGAGTGGAGCCGCCAAGCCACAGATGAGCAGTAGAACCAGTATGCATCCGCCCATGAAGATCTTTAAGTGGCGAAACCTCAGCATTAGAGCCTTATCCGCGGGTCCACTAACGTGTACAGCACATCGACCAACAGGTTTACGGCAAAGTAAATGACGCCGAAGAACAAGATCAGTACTTGGGTCAGACGGTAATCACGCACGGAAATCGATTGAATCAGCAAATCGCCGATGCCCGGATAAGAAAAGACCGTCTCCGTAATCACCGATCCGTTCAATAGCGCCCCCAGCTGTAGTCCGAGAATGGTGATCACGGTGATCAGGGCGTTGCGCAAAATATGACGCCAGACGACCACCCGTTCGCTGAGGCCTTTCGCCCGAGCGGTCATGACATATTCCTGACGCATGACCTCAAGAACACTTGACCGGGTGATCCGCGTCACGATCGCGGCCAGTGCGGTTCCCAGTGTTACGGCCGGCATTAATAAATGCTGGACGGTGCTCCAAAACCCGGTGAAATTTCCCGTAATCAGGCTATCGACCAGAAAGAGCCGCGTGATCGGTTTGATATCAACGCCATATTCGACGCGGCCGGCCACCGGCAGCAGATTCCACTGCCCGCCGAGAAAATAGATCAACATGATGCCCAACCAGAAGTTGGGCAACGACACGCCGATTAGCGCCACGCCGGTGCCGGCATGATCAATCAGGGTGTCGCGCTTGATGGCGGAATAGATGCCGATCGGAATGGAAATCAGAATGGCCACCAGCAAGCTCACGGCGGCGAGCTCGATGGTCGCGGGTAGACGCTCGAAAACGAGCTTGACAACAGGCTCGCCAAATTTCAGCGACCGGCCGAAGTCACCGACCATCGCGCGCGAGAGGAATTGCCAATACTGGGCCAGCAACGGCTGATCGAAACCCCATTCATGCCGCACGCGCGCCACCTCGTCCGGCGTAGCGTCATCGCCTAAAAGGAGCACCACCGGATCGCCGGGCGCCAGATGCATGAGCAGGAAAACCAAAAAGGAGATGCCCAGGAGGACGGGCACGGCTCCAACCAGGCGACGTCCGAGTGTGCTCATGGGGGGATAGAACGAAAATGCGGGAGCCTCATCTCAATGGCAGCCAATTTCAGCCCTGCAGCATTTCTCAACCATGCTATTGTCCCAATTGTCCAAAAGATTGATCCAGGACCCTAAGCGCGCGGTCGATTTCGTCCTTATTCACATTCAGCGGCGGTGCCACGCGGAGCACGTTACCGAATGTGCCTCCCTTGCCCACCAGCAGGCCATGGGTTCGGGTCAACTCCATCAGCCGCTTGGTGCCTTCGGTGTCCGGTTTCTTCTTTTCCCCAACGAGTTCCATTCCCTGCATCAGACCCATGCCGCGCACGTCGCCGATGATCGGATACTTATCTTTCAATTCATTCAGACCTTCGCGCAACCGGTTTCCCATGACTCGGGCGTTCTCCACCAGGTTCTCCTCTTCGATCACCTCGAGGGTCGCGCGCGCCGCCGTGCACGTCACGGGGTTGCCCCCGAAGGTGGAAATCGTGTTGCCTTGCATGCTGTCGGCGACCTCCGGCGTGGCAATCGTCGCACCGATGGGAACGCCGTTGGCCATCCCTTTGGCAAAGGTCATAATGTCCGGATCCACGCCCCAATGTTCTATCCCGAACATTTTCCCGCCCGTGCGGCCCCAGGCGGTCTGCACCTCATCGCAAATGAAAAGGCCGCCGTAGTT
>DASQUN010000568.1:0-3589 GCA_035641275.1 Candidatus Udaeobacter sp.
ATCGACAAAGGCACGGGGCAGGCGATAAGAACCAGGTTCGACCTGCGCGCCGACGTTGCGGGTAAAACCGGCACCACGCAAAAAAATACCGACGGGTGGTTTATCTTGATGCATCCGCGCCTCGTCACTGGCTCATGGGTCGGCTTCAACGACTCGCGGGTCACCATGCGCAGCAATTATTGGGGTGAAGGCGGGCACAACGCCCTGCTGGTGGTCGGCGATTTTTTTCAGCACATTCTCGATGCGCGATTGATCGACTCCCGCGCCGAGTTCCCGTATGAAAGACCCTATGATTCTATATGGGACCCGTATCTCGACCTGGCCAAAGAATGGTTGGGCGGCATAGTCAGAGATTGGTGGCTCGGGGAGAGCGCCAAACCGGCACCCTTGCCACCGCGCCCGCCACGCCGCGACACAGAGCGTGAGGCGCCGCGATTCGAGCAAACGCAACCCGAGAACGACAGATTACAGGGTATGCGAGAGCGGCAGCGGGAACAAAGGGATCTGGAACGCGAACGACAGAAGGAGCGACTACTAGAGCGATTAAGGGATAAGCAAGAGCAGCGGGAGCAGGAGCAGAGAGAAAGGGACCGGTATAGAGATCTGCAGGAAAAGTAATGGGACGGCAAGCATTATCCCTCCTGTCAATCACATTCCGCGACAAACACGCCCTTGGCACGCGAGCCATAGAGGAAGAGCCCTTTTGAGATTCACTCTCCATCAATGCAAAGTCCGCGGCGATTTCGCGGAGTTCTTCCAGGGCGGCTTCGAGGTCTCGACCATTTCCTCGGCGAGCACATCGGCTCCGGGAAGGTTGGCGGACTCTTTAAGGCTTCCTCTCTGAGGCAGAAGATATCAAGGGCTCGCTTTGTCCCGATTGTAAACGAACAAAAACTGGATTCCCTTCTCCTCCCATCCCTTGCTTCCTCGCCTAAATTCGTGGCAATTCCCCAGAATTCGGCCAGTCAGTTTTGCTTGATATCTTCATCCAGTAACGAGTTATCTTGTTTTACCCGTCATCCATAGGAGAGACTGTCGATGGCAACAATAAATAGAAGCCGATTGCGACAATTTATTATCGTCGCCATGCTACCACTGGTCCTCTTTGGCTGGGGCGGAGAGACTAAAGCTCAGTCCAAAGATATAGTGGAAGGGGCTAAGAAAGAGGGACAGCTGGTTTTCTATTCGGGTATTCCGATCCCGGACGCCCAGGCGATCTTATCAGCGCTGGAACGAAAATTTCCCTTCATCAAGACGACTTTCTACAGAGCGACAGGTTCGGCCTTAGTTTCACGTATTCAAACAGAGCAGCGCGCCGGAAACCACATATGGGATGTAATGAATTCCACAGGCTTTGAGCCTTACGCGCTCCTTGAGCAGGGCTACTTCGCCAAGTACGATTCGCCAGAGAGAAAGGTTTTTCCTGAAGGACACAAGGATGGCGAAGGTTACTGGGCCACCATGTATACGACGCCAATGATTGTAAGCTACAACACGCGTCTGGTATCGCCCGGAGAATTACCAAAGGAATATTTCGATCTGTTGAACCCAAAGTGGAAGGGCCGATTGGGTTTGGACGCTTCCGATTTCGAGTGGTACGCCAACCTGCGAAAAACATGGGGCGCCGAGAAGGCGCAGAAGTTTCTAGAGGGTTTGAGAAAGCAGGACATTCGTTTGCTCCAAGGACGCGCGCTATTGACGGAACTGCTTTCGGGAGGTGAAGTGGCAATCCTAACAAACAACTTTCTGCAGAATGCTATTGAAGCCAAGCGTAAAGGTAGTCCAGTGGAGATGTTGGCCTTGGATCCGGTGATCTCAGCTGCAGGATTGATCGGTATCAACAGACTCGCGCCCCACCCGAATGCAGCGAAACTTTTCGTCGATTTTGTCCTGTCGAAAGAAGGCCAGGAACTTATCGTTAAAACGGATCGCAGTTCAGTCCGTAAAGATGTGTCCGGCAACCCACTCGACATGATTAAAAACGTTCGAATTATACCATCGGACCTAAGTCTAGGAAAAAATTACGTCCAAACGAGAGATGAGTTTCGCGAACTCTTAGGTGTAAAGTAGTCGAACCTTAGCTGATGCCGACTTCCGATAGAGACTGATCGTTTGCTTTTTGAAAGGAGATCCGGCCATGGCGTACGTTGATTGCGATTCCCACATTTTGCCAGACGATGCGTTTGACGAGGTACCAGCAGAGTATCGCCACGAAGGACCTCGTATCGAAACCGATCCGCAGGGAAAGTCCTGTGTGGTTTACCCAGCGCGACAACGAAACATACCTGACTACGCTCGCTTCATCCCGAACCCTTTCAATCCGCGTCCTCGATCTTCGGGTAATAGGCCGGAGATTCGCATTGCGGACATGGCCAAAGCCAATATTGATATCCAAGTATTGGTGCCCAGCAATGGGGCTTTTTATTACGACGTCGAGCCGCAACTCGCGGCTAGTGTCTGCCGCTCGTACAACAACGCGGTTAGCCGGATCGTGAAAAAGTATTCCGGCAAGTTCATCGGCTTGGCGACCCTGCCTTTGCAAGAACCCAGTGTCGCGGTCAAAGAGTTGGACCGGGCGGTGCGTCAACTGGGTCTTCATGGACCAGTTTGCTATAACACCGTCAAAGACAAAGACCTTGACGCGGAAGAGTTCTGGCCGTTCTATGCCAAGGCTGAGGAGCTCGAGGTGCCAATCATCTTCCATCCGGTGAACACTGGCCCTATCGTCGGGGGCTGGAGAATGACGCGCCACTACGCAACGCGCGGCTATGGGTTCTGGAGCGCTCTTGGAAACTCCATGGAAAATTCGTTAACCATTGCGAATCTGATGTTCGGTGGAGTACTCGACGCGTTCCCGAAGCTCCGGTTTTGCTTCATGGAAGGAGGAGGAACCCAGGTGCCGCATCTCATGGAAGGTTTGGCTGCCATACGTTCGGGAGAAGGCGATTACGACCGCCTCCAATCAAAACCTAAGCGGGAACCCCTCGAGTATCTGGATCAGCTGTACTTTTCTGTCCGGACAACCGAGAACCTGCTGGGGGTTTTAGTCGATCGGCTTGGAAAGAATAGCTGGGTTGTGGGGACCGATTACCCGCACGCAGATACCATGGGCAGTTGGCCCAATACGGTTGCTGTTATCCAGTCGCGTGAAGACCTCTCTTCGGAAGCTAAGGATGCAATCCTGGGCGGCAATGCGCTTAGACTTTTCGGTCTCACAGCGTAAGAAAAGCCGAGGGTTTTGTTCGATAGGTGAATTTCGTTAAGGCTTTTCGGTTTCTTCTCCACTTAAATCCGCGGCGATGTCGTGGATCGTTCCAGGCCTGTCGAAGTCTTGGACCCTCCACCCGATCCATGCCTTGGCGTGGGCGCTGGCTCGGGTCATCCCAAGCGAAGCGAATCGAGAGACGACGGTTTCCCGAGCGGGAACGTCGAGATCGGATAGGTTGTCAATCTCAATTCTTTATTATTGAAGTCCCAACTCTCGGGCCGTATCGTCATCAATGGTTCCAGTCACATTGAGATGATTCGATTCTTGAAACGACCGTATCGCCTCGCGCGTGCTCTGTCCCATGGCACCGTCAACTGGCCC
>DASQUN010000569.1:0-16456 GCA_035641275.1 Candidatus Udaeobacter sp.
TCCCCGCCATCTGCGCGTCCTGCTCCATCGGAGAATTCACGCGCCAATTTCGCAAAATCTTCGCCGACGACGATCCGGTCGTGTAGACTCTTGATCTTGGCCGTGGCCGCCTGGACCAGTTCGGGGGAAGCATTTTGAGGCAACGATAATAGAATGTGACGAATACGCGCTCTCTCCTCTGACCGGTAAGACTTCGAATTAAGCCGGTAATAGCGCTCAACGTCGTCATCGGTAATGTTAACCTTTTGCCTCACTTGGCGGTTAATAATCTCGTTCTTCCCTAGCTCGCTTTTTATTGTTGCCCGATAACTGGGCAACGTTTGCCCTTCGCGGCTTAACGCCGCTTTGAGATCCTCATCGCTCAGGCGGTTTCTTGCTTTAATCTGCTCGATATACGCGTCAACATCCTCGTCAGTGACTTTGATACCGGATTCACGAATCTCCGATTCCAACAGTTTTTCGGTGATAAATTGTTCCAACACTTCGCGATCACCGTCATTGATCCGGTTCAGGTCTCCGGTGGGAAAAGGACGGCCCATTTTCGTTTTGGCGTAGATTCCCACATTTGTGAGGGTATAAGGCTCGCCATCAATGACCGCAATCAACTGCTCAATGACTTTGGCCTCAACGGCTATTGCCAGAAAGAACGGCAGGATTAAGAACAGGGATAGGCCTCTGTTGACCGCTTGCCTCAACATAAGGAAGATTAACTTATCTGATAATTGGCCTTACGAGTATCATAGTCGTTTTGAAAAGCCAAACGATTTGCGCCTGATATTAACCGCAGCGAGACTTCTCGTTTCCGCCACAAAAGAAACGGCAAAAGCCTTGCCAACACAGTTGTCGCCGGAATGCCGATCAGAATCCACCGTATAATACTGCAGCGGTCTTCGGTTGCTCTCCGCTCAATGACGACATCACCTCAAATCAGACGGGGTTCTGCAAGCGCGGCGAAAATGCTGCACCGCTCGGTGCCTATCATGGCGAGAATCGCAGCGCTTAACCGGGCATCGGCTCGATCGCCAGATTCCGCTGCGGAGGGCCTTCGTGGATGCTCCGCAGCAGTTGCACGACTTCGCCGAGTAGCGCTTGCCACTCTTGATTTTGTGGCGTAAAGGAAAGGCGCCCATCCGGAGCGAGCCGAAACTCATTTTTGTGTTTTTTAATTAGCTCAAGCAGCTTCTCGACTTTCACCGAAGACTCGGGGTGGAACAACAGGAAGACCTTGCCTTCCGACACGCTGATCTGTTGGACGAGAAATTCCTTGAGCACCCGCCGCAGATCCATGACCATGAATAGATTTTCGACGACGGGCGTGGTGGGGCCGAAACGATCCTGGATTTCCTCTTTCAGCTCGGCAAGTTCCAATGGATTACGCACGCTCGCAAGCCGCTTGTAAAAGAGCAAGCGCTGATTGGCGTCCGGGATATAGTTTTCGGGAAAATAAGCGGGAATTTCCAATCGGATTTCGGGCTCTACTTCCGGCGCCAGGATCTCGCCTTTGAGCTCGCTCACGGCTTTTTCCATCATCTCGGTGTAAAGCTCGAAACCGACGGCAGTGATTTGACCCGACTGTTGCTCGCCCAACAAGTTGCCTGCGCCGCGAATTTCGAGATCATGCAGCGCGAGTTTAAAACCGCCGCCGAGTCCGTCGAGTTCCTGCAGCGCCCGCAATCTCCGTTCGGCGTCCGGTGTGATCGCCTTTTCACCGGGGATCAGGAGATAGGCATAAGCATGCCGATGCGAGCGGCCAACGCGTCCCCGCAACTGATAGAGTTGCGCGAGCCCGAACTTGTCGGCGCGATTGATGATGATGGTGTTGGCGTTTGGGAAATCGAGCCCCGATTCGATAATCGCCGAGCAAACGAGTACCTCCGTTTTGTTTTCCAGAAAATCGAGCATGACCTTCTCCAGCTCTCTGGGTCGCATCTGGCCGTGCGCCACCGCTAGTTTTGCCTCTGGAACCAAATCGGCAAGCTTGAGAGCCAACCGCTCGATGGTTTCGACTCGATTGTGAAGAACAAAAACCTGCCCGCCGCGCTGCACCTCTCGCAGGATCGCATCGCGGATGACCCGTTCATCATAGCGCGTCACGTAAGTCTGGATCGCCAATCGATCGGCGGGCGGGGTTTCGATGATACTCAAGTCTCGAATGCCGACGAGCGACATATGCAGCGTGCGGGGGATCGGCGTCGCCGTTAGACTCACCACATCCACGAGCTGCCGCAGCTTTTTCAGCCGCTCTTTGTGGACCACGCCGAACCGATGTTCTTCATCGATGATCACTAGGCCCAAGTCCTTGAACTCGACATCCTTCTGCAGCAACCGATGGGTTCCAATGACGATATCGACGTGGCCTTTGGCGGTCGCCTGCAGAATGGTCGCGATCTCCTTGGAAGTCAGGAAACGGCTGATCATTTCTATGCGCACCGGGTGATTGCGAAAGCGGTGACGGAACGTCTGGAGATGCTGTTGCGCTAAAATCGTCGTTGGCGCCAGGACCCCGACCTGTTTTCCGCCTTCCACGGCAAGAAACGCTGCGCGCATCGCCACTTCGGTTTTGCCGTAACCGACGTCGCCGCAGATCAAGCGATCCATCGATTTCTTACTTTGCATGCTGGCGAGAGTCTCCTCGATGGCACGCTGCTGATCGGGAGTCTCTTCGTACTCGAACGCCGCTTCGAATTCTCGGTACAATGTATCGGGCGGGGCGAAGGCATTTCCTTGGCGGGCTTCCCGAATCGCGTAAAGCTGGATCAGCTCTTCGGCCATGGCGAAAATCGACTTGCGCGCCCTGGCCTTGACCTTCTCCCAAGCGGTACCCCCCAAGCGGTCGAGATTCGGCTGCGTCCCGTCGCCGCCGATGTATTTCTGGACCATGTTGATGCGGTCCACCGGCAGATACAGGCGATCTCCGGCTTCGTATTCCAAATGGAGAAATTCGCCCTCGACGCTGGCGACCTTGAGAAATTTGAGTCCCCGATAGATGCCGATGCCGTGATCCAGGTGCACGACATAGTCGTCCTGTTTGAGCTCGCTGAGACTGGTCAGGAAACGACTCGGATGGCCCTTCGCACTCGCCGGGGGTTGTCTCTTACGCGTGCCGAAGATCTCGTCGAAGGTCACCATAATCAGGTGAGCTTCAGGCAGCCGAAATCCCTGATTCAGCTGGCCACGCACAACGGCACAGACAAGCTCCGACCGCCCGACCAGTGCGGGTACCGGCTCTTCCAGCACGGGGAGCTGAACATCGTAACTGCCGAGCAGCTCCTTCAGTCGAACGGCATCCGCTTGTGTCGGCGCGACGAAAAAAACTCTTTCGTTGCGCCAGGTTTTGAGCCGCTCGACTAGAGGTGCCAATGAAACATCGGTCGCGCGCGCCGCGCTCTCGTGGCGAAAGTCGCCGGTCAGAAATGATTCCACCGTCAGCGTAGACTCCTGGGCCTTCTCCGAGGATGCCATAACCGTAAGCGATTCAGCCTGCGCTTGAGCGAACGGCTGCAACGCGTCGCGCCATTCATGTTCGTTGAGATAGAGAGCCTCTACCGGTGGCACCAGCCGCCGTTCTTCCTTCGCCTTCTCGTGTCGTTCCCAAGCGAGCCGCGCAAATCTTTCCGCCTCTGCCTCGACTCGGTCTGCGCCGTCCAACCAGATCAACGTCTGGGGCGGAAGATAACTAAGGCTCGAGACGAGCGCCGGATAAAAGTAAGGGACTAAAAACTCCAGGCCCGGAAACGGTATTCCTTCGTGCAACGATTCAAGCAGGCGGTGCTTTTCCCGTCGGTCGATCTCCAAATCCGTGGCCCTCTGGTCGATCCTGCGCAATACCTGATCGAGGTCCGAGCGCTTCAACGAGAATTCCTTCATTGGCAGGATCACGATATCCTCCTGCGACCCCTCGGAGCGTTGAGTGGCAGGACTAAATGGTCGGATTGATTCCAACCGTTCACCGTCGAATTCGAGGCGTAGCGGCCGCGCATAACCGGGAGAAAACAGGTCAACGATGCCGCCGCGGAGACTGAAATCGCCGCGCTCTTCGGCTAACGGAACGTTTTGAAATCCCCATTGCACCAGATGTTCGAGAAGCGCTTCCCGCGGTACCTCCTCGCCGGCGACGAGGTACAGATAGGACCGCTTCAGGGCCTCTTTCGGAATCACCTTTTGCATCAAGGCGGCGGGCGTCGCGATCAGGATCGGCGCTGATTCTTCGACGAGCTTGTAAAGTCCTTCTAGCCGGCCGGCCGAGTTGTCGGAATGGGGCGACAATTTCTCGAAAGGAAGCACTTCCCAGGAAGGAAATAAATGTAACCGCTTGCGAAACGCCGGAAGGGAACGATCTTCTCCTAAAAAGAAAGCCAGATCATCGAAAAGATTTTCCGCGTTCTGCACACCAGGCGAGACGACGAGGATCGGCCTGAGATTCTTTTCGGCAGCGAGCGATAGGACATAAGCTCGCGCACCACCCTGAACTCCCTGAAGCCGCTTTGTACCCGTCCAGGTTCCATGGAGAAAACCTTGGAGTTTGTCCTGAAGAACCCCGTTACTCATGAAAAGAATCTGAACCCTTGTAGTCGAATCTTGGGGATGCTCGATAGCGGCGGATCCGTAGCCTCCGTCTCCTTGGCCCAGGCTTCCATCGTCTCACAGAGTTCTTTGACACGAACTTCGAGAAAAGCGGGCTGATAGTTTTCAAACCGAATCAGCGCCTGGCGAATCATCCGCACGGGTCCTTGGATTTCCCCAAAATCAAAAAAGATCCGGAACGCCGCAGTCAATTGGATCAATCCCTCCAGGAAAGGTTTATTCGTCACTTCCGTTTCCTGATAAAAGCTCTCCAAAATTTCATGGCTTTCGAAGAAACGGCGTTCATTAAACAGACGTATGCCTTCTCGCAGCCGAGCATCCATCAGTAAAACCCGACATCCAAACTAGCAACTTCTGGCGGACCCCTCAAGGTAGCTTGCGTGGCCAGTCAGGGTATAGTCACCGCGAAGGAAAGGTAAGGGGGAAGCGTGAAGTTCCGAAAAGAGGAAAGCCGATCGAGCTATCTGCGATTGTCCCAAAGTCGCTGGTCGTAAGCGGCGACCCGTGGGACGGCAGCCAGCCAAATACAAATATCAGAACAGGCTAGAACCAGCGAGGAGAGGGCAAACGAGACGAGATAGCTACCGGTCCAATCATGGAACGCACCACCCAACCAGGAACCCAACGCGCCGCCGACCCCGACGGCAACGGTAGAGTAGCCGAGGATGGAACCGAATCCCTTTCCGGAAAAAATGTCCGCCGTGAGCGCGGAAAAAATCACTGCGCGAGAGCCAAAGCCAATGCCAAAAAAGATGACGTAAACATACAGGAGCCAGGTTTGGCTCGGATCACGGAGGATCATCAGAGCACCGATACCTACAATGGTCATTACGATATTGAGCGTGTACGCCGCCTGTTTGGTAAGAAGATCCGCGATGAAGCCGAAAATCACCCTGCCAAAGCTACTCGTGACGCCGGCAAAACCAAAGATATAGGCAGCCATGAGCTTGGTATAACCGACATCGACGACGTGCGCCACTTGGTGGGTCACAATGACCGTCGTGCCCGACGCCGCGCAGATACGCGCCAGGAAGAGAAGCCAAAACTGAAGGCTCTGAAGCGCCAACTTCGCTGTCCACTGATTACGATGTGCCATGAAGGGTCTCTTCGAACGTAGTTTTTCGCTGTGGGGGCCATGCTGGTAAAACATGCTAACCAACGGCAACAGCAAAATGAGCACGATGCCAGCGAAGGTTTGAAACGTGCGGCGCCAGCCAAAATTCGACAGCAACCATTCACTGAGAGGCGCAAGGAGCAAAATGCCGACTCCCGTGCCTGCATAGACAAAACCAATGGCTGAGGCGCGATTCGAGGCGAACCATTCCGAAACCAAGAAGACGTGCGGGACCATGCCTGTGAAGGTTATGCCAACGGCGGAGACGAGACCGAAAAAGATATAGAATTGCCAAAGGCTGTCTATAAAGCCGCTTAGAAAGAGTCCTGCGGCCAGGATAAGACAACCGCAACTCGCGATCTTCTTGGTTCCAAAACGATCCAAAAGATACCCGACGACCGGCGAGAGAACCGCGTCCACAGTCAGAGCCATGGAAAAAACGCCCGCGGTAGCGCCACGGCTCCAACCGAATGCATCGAGAAGCGCGACTAAAAAAACGCCGAATGAAGAATGAAGACCGCGAGTAAACCCGAGAATGAGAAACGCAAGCGCGGCAACCAGCCAAGGTGTCGGAGAAAAGCGCATGAAACGAATCATTTTTGTGTTTAACAGAGAGCGACCACATCCACAAGTAAACATCCGTTAGATCACGTCCGATAGCGATCGTTTCACCGGCTGATTTGGGAAAACGCGCTACAGACCATTGAGATGGACCCTCCCTGACGGCAGTTTGACCGGCAGCGGATAACGATGATAAACCGTCGCTCAGAAAGACACACCGAGGAGTCCATATGGCTAAACAAACCCGGTTGGAAACAGATGTGGTAATCATTGGCGGCGGCGGTGCGGGGATTCCCGCAGCCATTGAAGTGGGACGGGCCGGGGGCAAAGCAATTGTACTGGAACAAGCAGACTCTTGTGGCGGAACCGCGGCCATTTCGGGCGGGGGCTGCTGCATTGTCGGAACCCCATTGCAGAAAGCCCAGGGTATAGAGGATACGCCGGACCTCGCCTTTGAAGACTGGGTCAAGTGGGGGCAAGGCGCCGCCGATGAAGTGTGGGCGAGATTTTATCTCGAACACACTCTCCACGACCTTTATCACTGGGCCGAAGATTGTGGCGCAAAATGGATTGACATGAAGTTTCAAGAGGGCAACCGCGTGTTCCGCTGGCACCGTCCCGATAACAACGGCCTCGGCTTGATGACCGCCTTCATTAAGACGGCCGAGTCCATGCCCAACGTCACGATCATGACTTCAACCCCGGCGGGTACTCTCTTGACGCACAATGGCCGCGTCTGCGGCGTGATGGCCGCGAACGACAAAGGTGTAACGATCGAGATTCACAGCGAGACCGTGGTGATTGCCACCGGCGGGTTCAACTCCAATCTCGACATGGTTTTGGAAACCCGCCCCGAGTTTAAGAAGTTTAAAGTTATGGAAGGCTCGGGCTTCGGCGCCAAAGGCACGGGGCACAAGATGATTCGTGAACTAGGCGGCTATCTTACGCATATGGACCACATCTGGTTTTACGTTTACGCCACGCCGGACTACCGCGACCCTCAGGAGAGACGCGGGTTAGTATTTCGCCTTACGCCGGGCTACATCTGGTTCAATCAACAGGGCAACCGCTTTCATAACGAATCCTTGACGGGCGGCGCTTCGGCGACACCGGCACTGCTCAGGCAGAATCCGCCGCACGCTTGGGCGATTGTCGATACGCCGATGACGGCAAGGATGGAAGTCGCCGATCCGTACTACCGCGACGGGGACAAAGTGCGCAGAGATAAAGTGCAGGAGCTGCTCGACAATTCTCCGTACATCAAGAAGGCAAACACGTTGGCCGAGCTGGGGAGAAAGATCGAGGTCGACTTGCCCTCGTTTCTTTCCACGATCGAGCGCTACAATAAGGCCTTCGATGACGGACTCGAACGTGAGCCGGAGTTTGGCAAGTCACTGAAGCTCTCGAAGAAGTTCGACGCGCCGCCTTACTATGCGATTCAATTATTTCCGCTCGCGCGGAAGAACTTTGGTGGCGTGAAGACGGATCTTCACTGCCGCGTGCTGAACAAATATTTCGAGCCGATCCCGGGCTTGTATGCCGCGGGCGAAGTGGCCGGCATGGCGGGTGGTCACATCAATGGTAAAGCCGGGCTTGAAGGAACAATGCTCGGTCCGTCTATTTTCAGCGGACGAGTCGCCGGCGCATGGGCCGCTCACGAAGCGGGTTTTGGTCTGGGTTTCGCCGGAACACCGAATCGGCCGTAATAAAAATCCATACGAGGTGTTTCTTGGGTTCTGAAGCTTTGAACTCTTCCCACACGGTGCGTGGCTACTGCGCGCTTTGCACCGCCCATTGCGCCACGATCGCGACGCTCGAGAATGGACGGGTGACTCGCCTCGATCCCGATCCAGACCATCCCAATGGCGGGGTCATGTGTATCAAGGGCAAGGCGGCGCCTGAGCTCGTCTATCACCCGGATCGCCTGAATTATCCGCTGAGGCGCACGCGACCTAAGGGAGATCTTGATCCGGGCTGGGAGCGAGTCAGCTGGGATCGGGCGCTCGATGACATCGCCCGGCGGCTGATGACACTCCGCGAACGTTACGGCGCACAGAGCGTGGCGCTCGGTAAAGGAACAAAGAGCGGCACATCCGTTGACGATGTCGAACGGTGGCTGGGCCGTTTTCTTTGTCTATTCGGCAGCCCGAACTGGGTGTCGACGACCCATGTCTGCAACTGGCACCGCGATACCGGCTTTAGCTACACTTTTGGAGTCAATCTCCCGACACCGGATCTCGCGCACAGCAAAACCTTCCTTCTTTGGGGTCACAATCCCAGCTCAACGTCGCTGATTCTGGCCCACGATATTGTCTCGGCGCGGGCGCGCGGGATGAAAACGGTTGTCGTCGATCCGCGTCGTGTCGGCATCGGCAGTCAGGCGGATATGCTGCTCCAGGTGCGGCCGGGAACGGACGGCGCGCTGGCGCTAGCCATGATTCATTGTTTGATGGAAGAAAGCTGGTACGACGCATCTTTCGTACGACGATGGACCAATGGATCTCTGCTGCTCAACACTGAGAAGGGAACAATTTTAACGGAAGCCGACCTGACCACCGTTGGAGCACCGAACCGTTACGTCGGTTGGGATGAATTGAGTAGCCAGCCGGTCATCTATGATCCGGTAACCGGAAATTATGAACGCGATGGCGTGCAGCCCGCCCTTTTCGGCCTCCGCGTGCTCAAAACAAAAGATGGCAAAGAGATCTCCTGCAAGCCGGTCTTCGAGCGCCTCGGTGAAATTGCTTCTGTTTTCGCGCCGGAACGGTCAGAGAAAATCACCTGGGTAGCAGCGGACAAGGTCTGGAAAACCGCGCTTTTGCTCGCCCACAACCGACCGGTCAGCATGTACATGTGGAACGGTCTCGGCCAACACACCAATGCGACACAAACGAGCCGGGCCATCGCATCGCTTTACGCCCTGCTTGGCGATTTCGACCGGCAGGGCGGCAACGTAATCTTTCCAAAGGTGCCGATCAACGATGTCGGCGGCAAAAAATTTCTACCGAAGGAGATGGCCGACCTGCGGATCGGCCGGGAAAGAAAACCCCTTGGGCCGCCGGCCAAACCCGGCAACTGCACCGCCTATGACATCTTTACCGCCATTCTGGAAGAGCGGCCGTATCCGATTAAGGCGCTGTTAAACTTCGGGTCGAATACCGTGATGTCCACGGCAGATTCCCGCAAGGGTCGCCAAGCGCTTTCTGCCTTGGACTTCGCCGTTACGGCGGATCTCTTTATGACACCTACAGCAGAACTTTCCGATTATGTCCTTCCCGCGACTAGTTTTTTGGAAATGTCGAATATGACGACGGCGTTCGAGCACCGGCCTTTGGGAAAAACCCACCTGCAATATCGTCCGGCAGTGGTCGAGCCGCTCGCCGAGCGCCGCTCGGATACTTGGATCATATTTGAATTGGCCAAGCGGCTCGGCTTCGGCGATCAGTTCTGGAACGGCGACGTCGAAGCCGGCTACGCCTATGAGATCGCACCATCGGGTATGACACTGGAACAAGTGAAAAACACGCCCGGTGGAATTTCCCAAGCACTCAGTCCGACCTACCAGAAACACGCCCAGCGCGACAAACAGGGAATCACGCGCGGCTTTGCCACACCATCAAAAAAAGTTGAACTCTACTCCCACAAGTTCGCGGCGCACGGCTACCCGGCCATGCCCGAATATGTGGAGCCCGCGCTGAGTCCGGTGAGTCAACCGGCCATGGCTGACGACTTTCCCCTCGTACTGACGAACGCGAAGTTCACGACGTTCGTGCACAGCCAGCAGCGCGCCTTGCCAAGTCTGCGCAAGGTGTCACCGGAGCCCACGGCAGAGCTTCATCCTGAAACCGCAGCGCGCTTCGGCATTAACAACAGACAATGGATGATTGTCGAGAGTCCGCGCGGCGCCATTAAGGTTCGCGCCCACGTCACTCAGAACATCGTGCCGGGCGTCGTCTGTTGCCAGCATGGCTGGTGGCAGGCCAGCAAAGAACTTCACTTGCCAGGTCACGATCCCTACAACTCCGATGGCGCCAACCCCGCACTGCTCATCGGCACGGAACTCACCGACCCCATTAGCGGCTCTCTTCCCCACCGCTCCTATCTCTGCCGCGTGAAACCGGCGGAGTAAATCGATGTAGTGCCCTGTGATGATAGATTTAGGAGTGCGAACTCCGTTCACACTTCGACTCACTCAGCGCGAACGAATTAGAAAATGCCCGTTCGGGGTGAACACCGTCGAACCAGAACGGCTCAACTGGTTTGGCTAGATCCACTATTATCGTGAGTTGGCGGACTTCAGATCAGCAATTAAAGAGGTCAGGATCCCATCCAGCGCTTCGTCCCATCCTTTCACCAAAGCGTCCGGCGATCGGCCACTTAAGGGCACCGCTTTCGAGTATCGTTTGTTCATGACAATCTCGGTTCCCGTAGGCAATTGTTTGCTCAGAAAAAACTCAATCTCCAATACGGCCCGTGACGCGCTGATGTTTCTAAAATCGCCGTAGAGCGCGTTGACGATGCCGTCCAATCTGTGTGTCGGTTGCAGCTGACTCGAGGAGTTGATGACGTATTCAAAAATCCGCGATTGAGTTAAACCTTTCCGGACTTCTTCCGTGACCAGAGCCGCCGGCGCGATCAAAAATTGATTGTAGAAGTCGGATTCATAGCTCGCGTCTGAAATCCGGTAAACGAAACTCTGGCCTTCATAGCGAGGTGATATGCGTATGTCAGACACCTCTAGAATGCCATTCGCCGTCTGATTTGACGGCTGTCCGTCTCTGTTGACCTCGAGCACAAAATAGTGCTTATCCGGATAGCTCCGGTCAAGACTGACGCAACCGGAGAAGAACAGACATAACAAAAATGACGCTGACCGTTGCTTGAGTAAAGCCCTTTTCATTTTCCCATGACTTTCGACGGGGGGGGTGGAGCGCCGAAGAGAATCTGAGACGGATATTTTTTCGAATTATCGATGATCTCTTTCATGTTCTCTGAAGTCGAGCGCAGATTTTCCACGGTCTTTTCAATATCGCGCTGCTGGCTGGCAATGAGACGGTTCAACCGCTGCAGAGTTTGCCTCAACTCGGCGCCCGTCTCCGGCAAATTTGCCGAGACACTATCCAGCCGCTGCACCACCCGATTGATGCTTTCGGAGGCCCTGGGGAGATCGGCTATCAGCTGACTCAGCGGTTTATCCGCGCGCTCGAGAATTTGCCTCGCGGTGCCAGCGGCAACCGCTGCATCCTTCACTGCGTCTTTGAGCTCGGGGCCGCTCACCAGGCTCCTGAGTTGACGATTGGTATCACGGACTTCGGTCAATAACGTGACGGCTTGGGTGCTGATTTTATCCAAATTGGCGCCCGCTACCAGTTTATCAATGGTACTCAGTGAGTTCTCCATGGTGCCAATGAGACGCTGGATGTCGATTTGCTCGACATTTCGCAGAATGCGTTCCACGGCATCGCTCAACTGCGTAATTTTACTTTGGGCCGACGGCACGTAGGGGTACCGGGGTCTCCAATCAATTTCTAGAGGCGGGTTGCGCGTCGGGTCCAGATAGTCCGCTTCCAAATAGGCTTGTCCCGTCAATCCTTGAGGGGCCAATCGCACACGCAGTCCTCTTTCAACCTCCGAAATGAAAGCGGGACTTGCGGGATCCGCTAACGGGAATCGAAAGATATTCCGGGAAATACCCGCACGCACGACAACGTACCCGTGTCGCGTCGAATATTCGGCACTGGTCAGCGTAATTTCCTCCACATTTCCTACCAGCACGCCGCGAAATTTGACCGGAGATCCGACGTCCAACCCCTGCACGGACTCGTTGATGTAGGTTTCTATGATGTTCTTTTTCTGAAAGAATTTTCCTCCGCCGAGAACAACGACGCCAATAACGCCGATGACTATCGCGCTAATGACAAACAGACCGATCTTAAAGTAGCTCATACTTTCCATTGACCAAAGAAATTGTCGTTCACGCTGTGATGTGGTTGTTAGCTAGTCCCGCCCGAGGCCTGGCGTGCGAAGAACTGGCGCACCATCGGGTTGTCGCTGTGATCGCGTAACTCTTGCGGTCTTCCCATGGCGACAATCCCTTTCGCCTGTTTATCCAACATAATGACGCGATCCGCAATCGCGAAAATACTTGCGAGTTCGTGGGTGACGATGACGAAGGTAATTTTGAGACTCCGTGCGAGGCTCAAAACCAACTGGTCTAATTCTGCGGACGTGACGGGGTCCAAACCCGCAGACAGTTCGTCAAGAAAAAGCAGTCGTGGATCGAGTGCCATGGCCCGAGCGATGGCGGCCCGTTTTTGCATCCCGCCACTAAGCTCTGACGGCACCAGATTGGCGAAGCCGCTTAGGCCCACCCGCTGAAGCTTCATCATCGCGATCAACCGAATCGCGTCAGGCGGAAGGTCGGTAAATTCTTCCAACGGGAGGGAGACGTTCTCGAGCAGCGTCATGGAGCCAAACAAAGCGCCACTTTGATACATCACGCCGAACTTTCTTAGAATGTCGAGCCGCTTTTGGCCCCTGGCCGCCGCGATATCTTCGCCATCGATCAGGATCTTACCCGCGGCAGGTTTATAAAGGCCGATCATATGTTTCAGCAGAGTACTCTTGCCGCAGCCGGAACCACCCAGGATAACGAAGACTTCGCCCGCGTAGACTTCCAAGTTAACATGAGCCAGGATGACCTCACGGTCATAGGCAGCGGTGAAATCTTCCACCCGGATGATCGCCTCGCCCTCCGAGCGCATGATCGCTCAAACTCCAAGGTAGTAGTACACCACCGAAAAAATGCCATCGGTGATGGTAATCAGAATAATGCCGCTTACCACGGCACGCGTCGTCGATTCTCCAACTGCGGCCGCACCGGTTTTGGTCTGTAGACCGCGCAGGCAACCGATCCCCGCGACCAAGATACCAAACACAAACGACTTCACCAACCCGCCCACCAAACTGCCGTAAGTCACGGCCGATTGCACTTGATGGTAAAACGTGGTCAGCGAAAACCCCAACGAGAGCAACACAACTGACCCGCCGATGAGTCCGACAAGATCCGCGAAGATCGTAAGAAGCGGCGTCATCAGCACCGCTGCGATCACGCGAGTCACTACCAGGAAACGCACGGGATCCAGCCCCATGGTCATCAGCGCATCGATCTCCTCGCGGACTTTCATCGTCCCCAATTCGGCGGCGAACGCCGAGCCCGAGCGTCCCGCCACGACAATCGCGGTCATTAATGGGCCAAGCTCGCGCAGGATCGAGAGTCCGATGAGATTTGCGACATAAATCTGAGCGCCAAACTGCCGCAACGGAATCGCCGCTTGAAATGCCATGATCAAGCCCATCAGAAAACCGATCAGGGCGACGATCGGTAAAGCATTCACCCCAACCGCCTCCGCGATGAGAAGCGTATCCTTCCAGCGCACGCGTCGGGGATGAAAGGCCGTCTTCATGAGACCCGATGCCAGTTCCCCCACGAAGCTGATGAGCGCGCTGGTATCTTTCCAAACTTCTACCACGGCCTCGCCAATGTCTTCGATGAAATTTCTCCGGTGTGTGGGCTGAGTCTCCAATCGTCCCGGATCGCCAGATCCCCAAGCGTCCAAGAGTTCTTGAAATTCAGGCCGCAAGTCACGAACTTCAAAATTCCCGCCCGCCCGCTGCTGCCGATTGCGCAACTGGACCAACAGCGCGATGCCCGATCCATCGCAGTACTCGATTCGCGACGCGTCGAGAACGACTTGTTTGGTCCCTGCTCGCGCGACGGTTTCGTTCGCTTCACGCCAGATTTTGCCCGCACTGCCGGAGTCCAAACGCCCTTCAATAGCGAAGGTGAGTGCTCCGTCCCGTGTTCCTCGGGTTCGCAATGTGACAATGGAAGAGGACGGCTGTGTCATGGAGTCATATCCGGTGTGGACCCAAAAATAGATTATGCCTCGGCATAGACGACACCGGGCTTCCGCGGAGCACGGGCGAACAGGGTCAACAAAGCGCAAAGCAGCAGAGCCAACGCAAAAGTCATGAAGGAGATCGCATAGCTTCCCGTCGCATCAAAAATGAAACCAAAGAAAGGCGCTCCCGCGGCGCCAAACGTTAGGGTGATGAGCATCCCCAGCCCCCGCACGACTCCCAGTGAAGCGCGGCCGTAGTAAGTGGCCCACATGATTTCCTGTAAAACCAGACTTCCACCCAAGCCGACGCCGTAAACAAGGAACCCGGCGTATATCAGCATTAATTCTTTGGTGAGGACGGCAATGCCGATGCCCATGCCTTGAATCAGAAACATGAGCATCGTTGCCTTCCGGATCTCCACGCGCTCGCTAACGAGACCCCAAAATATCGTTGACCCAAGTTGCGTGAATGCAATCATGCTCATGACGGTGGCAGAAATAAAACTAGGATACCCGATGTCCGAGATATGAGCGAACACATGGAGGTTAAGTCCCGCGATTCCCACATTCGCTATACCGAAAGTTACGCAGAGCAACCAAAATGCGCCGATGCGGGCCACTTCTCGGCGTGTCCACATGACATCGGCCTCGACATTCCGCGTGTCGACCTTCCCGTGAGCCGATCCTGTCCTGTCCCCAATCAACGGTTCTGAGGAGAGGGAGATACCATCCGGCTCTAGCCCCAGCTCTTCCGGACTGCGCCGCATAAAAGCAATTGCTGGCAATACGACCAACATGATGGTTACGACTCCGAACACGCTCCAAGTGTGACGCCACCCAAGCCAGACAAATAATGTCGCAGCCAATAGCGGGATTCCGACCTTGGAAAGGCCTTGGCCCAAGCTCGCGATAGCGATGGCGCGGCCGCGCTTTTTTACAAACCAGCGCGAGATCGTCACGGCAATAACCATGTAGCACATGAAAATACCACCCACGGTCACGAACAACCAACGGACAACGAGAAATTGCCAAAACGCGGTCACCTGGCTCAAAAGTATAAACCCGATGCCAGCGAGAAGGGCTCCGCCGGCCATAAGCCACCGGCCGCCGTACCGATCAACCCATGTGCCGACGAAGGGCGCCATGACGGCGCCGATGACGATCTCACCGGAACGGAGGAGGGAAAATAGACCGCGCGAGACTCGCAAGTCGTCGGTTAAGGGCTTGAGAAATACACTCAGCGTGCTCGAGAGATGAAACGCGCACACGAGATGTGACAGGAAACCAACGCCGACGATGTACCAGCCGTAAAAGATCCGAGGCTGCGTGGCGTTCGAATGAGAGAGAGCCTTCGAGTTCATGTTGCCGCAATAAAAGTGGGCAACTTCCAAGCTACCAAGGATGACCCGCTTTGTAAAAGAATCGCCAGGTTGATTCCCGCCTTCGTCGCAAGGTATATGGGAAGCCGAAGAGTTCACCCGTTCGCTACGATGTAAAGGAGCATATTTCTATGGCGAGTCACGGTCTGCTTCATATAGCCCTGCTCACACGCGACCTCAAAACGACGGAAAAGTTCTATACGGACGTTCTTGGGTTGAAGGTTGCCTTTCGCGTCCCACCGAATATGGTCTTTCTCCGCTCCCCCGGAAGTAAAGATCTCTTGAATTTTATCGCCACGAAGAAAAGAATTTCTCCCAGCCGCTCATTAGAGCATTTTGGTTTTAAGACAACGACCGCGGGCATGAGCCGATTGGAAAAGCGGCTTAAGGAAAAAAAGATCGAGATTGAAGGAAGACGCGGTAGAAACGCAATCTACTTTTTCGATCCTAATGGCTACACCATCGAATACTACTGCGATTGAAACTTCCGCATGGAGAGCGAAACGAAATCGAAGTGAACTATCCGAGCAGGTTTTTACGAGCCAGCGGAATCGGCTTCGAACAAGCCGAGCTGGGTGGTCCCCGGCCGGCGAAAATATTTCGTGGTCAACTCCGGCCAGCGCTTGTCTATTCCCGCTTTTTTACACGCTAGCTGAAATAGCTCCGTCATCTGCTCCGCGAAAATTCCCTCGCCCCGCATTCGAGTCTTAAAATTTGGATCGTTTAGTTTGCCCCCACGAATGGCACGAATTCGATTGAGGACCTTATCCTTTCGATCGGGAAAGTGCTGCTCCAACCACTGCTCGAAGAGCGATTTGACCGCAAACGGCAGACGCAAGGCAACGTATCCCGCAAACGTCGCTCCTGCATTCGCCGCCGCCTGAGCGATGGCCGGCGCCTCGGAGTCGGTGAGG